>NZ_JBIUWM010000009.1:115398-128107 GCF_044743445.1 Pseudomonas sp. NPDC087615
GGGGGTTGGGGCCGCGGGCGGGGGGGGGGGGGGCGCCCCGCCCCCCCCCCCCCCCCCCCCCCCCCCCCCCCCCCCCCCCCCCCCCCCCCCCCCGCCCCTGCTCGACCGCGCGAACACGCCGGACGGCCTGCGCCGGTTAGGCGACGCCGAGCTGGAAACCCTGTCTGATGAGTTGCGCCTGGAATTGCTCTACACGGTCGGTCAGACCGGTGGGCATTTCGGTGCAGGCCTGGGCGTGATCGAGCTGACCATCGCGTTGCATTACGTCTTCGACACGCCGGACGACCGGTTGCTGTGGGACGTTGGTCATCAGGCGTATCCGCACAAAATCCTCACCGGCCGTCGCGAGCGCATGGGCACCCTGCGCCAGAAGGACGGCATAGCGGCCTTCCCGCGCCGCGCCGAGAGCGAATACGACACCTTCGGCGTCGGCCACTCCAGCACCTCGATCAGCGCGGCGCTGGGCATGGCGATTGCCGCTCGTCTGCAGAACAGCGATCGCAAGGCGATTGCCGTGATTGGCGACGGCGCGTTGACCGCCGGCATGGCCTTCGAAGCGCTGAACCACGCGCCGGAAGTGAACGCCAACATGCTGGTGATCCTCAACGACAACGACATGTCAATCTCGCGCAACGTCGGCGGTCTGTCGAATTACCTGGCGAAAATCCTGTCCAGCCGCACTTACGCGAGCATGCGTGAAGGCAGCAAGAAAGTGCTGTCGCGCCTGCCCGGCGCCTGGGAAATCGCCCGCCGCACCGAAGAGTACGCCAAAGGCATGCTGGTGCCTGGCACCCTGTTCGAAGAGCTGGGCTGGAACTACATCGGCCCGATCGACGGCCACGACCTGCCGACCCTGATCGCCACCCTGCGCAACATGCGCGATCTGAAAGGCCCGCAGTTCCTGCACATCGTCACCAAGAAAGGCAAAGGCTTCGCCCCGGCGGAAGTCGACCCGATCGGTTATCACGCGATCACCAAACTTGAACCTGTCGACGCCCCGGCCGCTGCGCCGAAAAAGGCTGGCGGGCCGAAGTATTCGGCGGTGTTTGGCGAATGGCTGTGCGACATGGCGGCCGCGGATCCGCGTCTGGTCGGGATTACCCCGGCAATGAAGGAAGGTTCGGATCTGGTGGCGTTCAGCGAACGTTTCCCGCTGCGCTACTTCGATGTGGCCATTGCCGAGCAACACGCGGTGACGTTCGCTGCCGGTATGGCTTGCGAAGGCGCCAAACCGGTGGTGGCGATCTACTCGACGTTCCTTCAGCGCGGTTATGACCAACTCGTTCACGATGTGGCGGTGCAGAATCTCGACGTGCTGTTCGCCATCGACCGCGCAGGTTTAGTGGGTGAAGACGGCCCGACACACGCTGGCAGCTTCGATCTGTCGTACCTGCGCTGCATCCCGGGCATGGTCATCATGACCCCGAGCGATGAAAACGAACTGCGCAAAATGCTCTCCACCGGCCACCTCTACAACGGCCCTGCGGCTGTACGTTACCCGCGCGGCACTGGCCCGAATGCGACCATCGAGAAAGATCTCGAACCGATCGAAATCGGTAAAGGCATCGTCCGTCGTCAGGGCAGCAAAGTTGCCTTGCTGGTGTTCGGCGTGCAGTTGGCCGAGGCGCTGAAAGTCGCCGAGAAGCTCGATGCCACCGTGGTCGACATGCGCTTCGTCAAACCGTTGGATGAAGCACTGGTGCGCGAGATTGCCGCAAGCCACGAGTTGCTGGTGACGATCGAAGAGAACGCAATCATGGGCGGCGCCGGTGGTGCAGTCAGCGAATTTCTCGCACGCGAAAATATCCTCAAGTCGATGCTGCACCTGGGCTTGCCGGATATTTACGTCGAGCACGCGAAACCGGCGCAGATGCTGGCCGAATGCGGGCTGGATGAGGCCGGGATCGAAGCGTCGATTCGCGAGCGTCTGGCACTGCTCAACAAATAAACGCAACACCCTGTGGGAGCGGGCTTGCTCGCGAAAGCGTCGGATCAGTCAAATGATGAAGTGACTGACACTGCGTTTTTGCGAGCAAGCCCGCTCCCACATTTGGTTTGTGTACACCTGAAAGACCTACGGATCACCGATGAACCTCTCGCGCCTCGCCCTGCCCTTCCTGCTGCTCCCGGCCACCAGCGCCCTCGCTGACACCTTCGAGCGCGATCAGGCCCTGAAACTGCCGGACACGCTGATCAGCGCCAACCGTCAGGTCCAAGCACGCAATGACAGCAGCGCCGCCAACACCGTCTTCACCCGCGAAGACATCGACCGCCTGCAACCCAGCGACGTGCCGGACCTGTTGCGTCGGGTGCCGGGTGTGCAAGTGGCGCAGGCCGGTGGGCGCGGGAGCCTGCCAGGGATTTACATTCGCGGCACGCAATCGGCGCAAAGCCTGGTGCTGGTCGATGGCCAGCGCATCGGCAGTTCCACTTCCGGCGACAGCAACCTGCAGCACTTGAACATCGAGCAGATCGAACGCGTCGAAGTGCTGCGCGGCTCGCGCTCAGTGATCTACGGCAGCGATGCGATTGGCGGAGTGATTCAGATCTTCACCCGACGCGGCACTGAGCAAGGCTTGCAGCCACGACTGCACGTCGGTTTCGGCAGCCATCAGACCTGGGAGCGCAGCCTTGGCTTGTCCGGTGGCGATGACAAAACCCGCTTCAATCTGGGTGCCAGCCTGGATGAAACCGCCGGGATTGACCGCACACACGAGTCCTACCCCAGCGACGGCGATCACGACGCTTACCGCAACAAATCCGTCAGCCTGAGCCTCAGCCATGCGCTGACCGATGACGTCGAAGTCGGCGCGAACCTGCTGGATAACCGAGGCAAGAGCGAGTTCGACAACCCGTTCGGCCGTTTCGACATGAACACGTTTGAGTCTGTGCAACAGCAGCCGTACAGCGATTTCAACGTCAGCAGCCTCAGCAGTTACCTGGACGCACGGGTCAACGACCTCTGGAAAACCCGCGTCGAGTTCGGCCATGCCGAAAACCGCGAGAAGACGCTCGACAAACTCAGCGACGAGCGCACGGTGTTCAACACCTACCGCAACTCGCTGAACTGGCAGAACGACTTGACCCTGGATGCGCGCAACAGCCTGATTCTGGGCGGCGACTGGTATGAAGACCGGGTCAACAGCAGCACCGCGTTCGACGAGAACAGCCGCTGGAACCGCGCCGCGTTCATCCAGCATCGTTATCAGGCTGACAGCTTCTCCACCGAACTGGGCCTGCGCCACGACGACAACCAGCAGTTCGGCAGCCAGAACACCTGGAGCGGCACGTTCACCCTACCGCTGAACCCGGACAACGATCTGCTGCTCAGCTACAGCGAAGGCTTCCGCGCACCGACCTTCAATGACCTGTACTACCCGGACTTCAGCAACCCGAACCTGAAACCGGAAACCTCGAAAAGCTACGAACTGCAATGGCGCAGCCAGTTGAACGACAGCACCCGCCTGGAAGCCTCGCTGTACCGCACCGACCTTGAGGACGCGATCATTTTCGGCAGCAACTCGCGGCCGCAGAACGTGGCCTCAGCACGAATCAACGGTTTTGAAGCGGCGTTGAAACAGGAGCTGTTCGGCTGGCAGAGCAATCTCGGCGTAGCGATCATCGATCCGCGTGATCGCGAAACCGGGCACACCCTGGCACGTCGGGCGCGACGCACGTTGAGTTGGGATCTGGATCGGCAGTTCGATCGACTGAGCCTCGGCGCCAGTTGGCAGGCGATCAGCAGCAGTTACGACGACCTGAAAAATCAGCAGCCACTGGGCGGATACGCGCTGTTCGGATTGCGCAGCAGCTGGGCGCTGAACCGTGAGATCAAACTGGATCTGAAGGTGGATAACCTGTTGGACAAGGGTTATAGCCGGGCGAATTACAGCTATGACGGCAGTCAGTATGGCTATCGCGAGGAAGGACGGGCGTGGATGTTCGGAGTGACTTGGACCCCTGAACTCTGAGCCGAAATTTGCGCTGCTTTGACTGGCCTCTTCGCGAGCAAGCCCGCTCCCACAGGGAACGCATTCCAAATGTGGGAGCGGGCTTGCTCGCGAAGAATTCGCCTCGGTCTCAGCGGTCAGGCGCGATTAGGTGGCAGAGCCTGGCGGTTGCCTCGATCATCTGCCCGCTCGGGCGCTCCAAACCTTTATCAGTGACCGACAACAGTTGGCCACGCGCTACCGCCACTACCTGCGGCCACGCTTTCCAGGCATCAAGCTGGGCCTGATCACCCGCGAGAATCACCTCGGGATCACGCTGCAACACCGCCTCGATACTCACTTGCGGCGCCGGTAGGTTCAGGTCGCCAAAAACATTGCGCGCACCGCACACTTGCAGTGCATCGCTGATGATCTGCCCGCCACCGACGGTGTAAAGCGGCTTGTCCCAGACCTGGTAAAACACTTTCAGCGGCGCGTCCCGGCGATAGCGCTGGCGCAAGTCATTGAGTTTCTCGCGCAACTCAGCGGCCAGTTTCAGCCCACGCTCAGGCCGCCCCAATTGACTGGCAATCGCTTCAATCTGTGCAGACAGCTGTTCGAGATTGTGCGGTTCGGCCACGTAAGTCGGGATATTCAGGTGTTTGAGTTGGTCGCGTTGCGCCGGGCCGACACTGCCGGGCCACAGCAGCAATAAATCGGGCTTGAGGCTGAGCAGGCGCTCCATGTCGAGTTGGCCGTAACGACCGACCGAGGGAACGTTCGCAATCGCAGCCGGCCGCTCGCCGGCATCCAGCACACCGACCAGCAGATCGGCCGAATCCAGTTCAACGACGATTTCAGAAAGAGAAGGTGCGAGGCTGACGACCCGCAGGCTCGCCAGCAGCGGGCCGCTGACGGCCAGCAGCAGAACCGCCAGCCAGAAACGGCGCATCAGCCGAGTTGACGCGGGATACGGTAGAGGTAGAACAGCACCGCAGTGGACAGCGCCAGCAGCACCAGTGGTACCGCCTCAAGGCCAACGAATACCGCCACTGCGCCGATCCACACCGGCAACGCTGCCGCAAGGAACGCGTTACGGCGAACCGCTGCCAGAGCGATCCACGCCGCTGGTTCATCGGCGCTATCGAGGGCTTTTTGCGTGGCGATCAATGCGTGCTTATAGCGGCCGAAAAACTTCAGGCTGACAAACATCGACGCCACGCCGGCAATGAACAAAGGCATCGCCAGCACCGGCAGAACGCCCTCGCCCTGCCCAAACAGCGCGTTGAGCACGAACAGCGGTGCCAGCGCCAGCGACAGGTATTTCCACCAGTCGACGCTCAGACGACGGCGAACCTGACCTCGGGTCACGCCCGATCTACCTCGCCCTGATGCTCGTTACCCATCATGTGGTCGAGCTTGCTGGCCTTGGTTGCCAGGTAGAGTTTGTTGTGCGGATTGTGGCCGGTGTGCAACGGCACGCGTTCGGCGACGTCGATGCCCATTTCGGTCAAGGCTTTGACCTTGCGCGGGTTGTTGGTCATCAGACGCAGGGATTTCACCCCCAGATGCTCGAGCATCGGCAGGCACATGGCGTAGTCGCGCTGATCGGCGGCGAAGCCCAGACGTTCGTTGGCTTCGACGGTATCAGCGCCGCCGTCCTGCAACTCATAGGCGCGGATCTTGTTCAACAGACCGATGCCACGCCCTTCCTGACGCAGGTAGAGCAACACGCCACGGCCTTCGCGAGCGATGGCTTTGAGGGCGCCCTCCAGTTGCGAGCCGCAGTCGCAACGCTGGCTGAACAAGGCGTCGCCCGTCAGGCATTCGGAGTGCAAACGGCCGAGTACCGGGGCTCCGTCGGCAAAATCACCCAGGCTCAGCACAACGTGCTCGCGGCCGGTGGCTTCATCGAGAAAACCGTGCATGGTGAATTGCGCAAAAGGCGTTGGCAGCTTGGAAGCGGCGACAAAGACGACAGGCACCGGTGTGCTCCTGATCTAAAGAGTCTGAAAATTCGCAGGCGGGCATTGTAACAGCAGGTTCCTGTGGACGCTTAGGCTGAATTATCGGCCATAACGATCAAAAAGCTTGATAACTGCGGGCCAGCGCAGATCCCTGTGAGAGCGGGCTTGCTCGCGAAGACGTCGTGTCAGTCGACCAACAGGCTAGCTGAACCACCGCATTCGCGAGCAAGCCTGCTCCCACAGGGGGACAGTGCTGGACGCAAGATCTGTGGTCAGTTCGGCTCGAACGGATACGGCTGCTTCCACTTCTCGAAGATCGGCTTCAACTCGCCGCTTTTCACCAACTGCTCCATACGCTGGTCATACAGCGCCATCAGCGCCCGAGCCTGGGGAGTGTCGGCAAAACCGAGGAACAGCGGCAACTCTGTCAGATGCGAATAGTGGTACTGCGCAGGATCCGCGGCACTGCGCATCACCACTTCAATCTCGGTCAGAGCATCGATGTAGTAATCCGCCCGCCCCTGCTTGAGCATCGACAAAATGCCGGTACGCCGCTCGATCTGGTTGAAGCGTTTGATGTTCGGCAAGTAATTTTCGTAGCGATAACCCCGTACCCAGGCCAAGCGATATTTGCCTAACGCCGCCAGGGTCGGTGACGGGTTGCTTGCCAATCCCAGCGCATAGATGTGGTCGGAATCGAAATTCCACTGCGGATACAGGACTTGCTCGGCCTCATCACGATAGGAGCCGACCAGCGCGTCGACTTCCTTCAACTGCACCAATCCAATCGAACGGGTGTAGGGCACGCTGCGAATATCCAGTTGCACCCCGGCCGGGTCGAACACCTTGCGCAGCACGTCCCAGGCCAGACCATGGCCATCGGCGGCGGTGTAGTCTTCCCAGTCTTCGCTGGCCACATGGATGACCGTTGGCGCATGCGCTGCTTCCTGCGCACTGGCCACAGTGCCCAGCAGAGCAAAAACCATCAGCGCCAACCAGCGTCGAGCCATCCCTAGTCCCTCACTTAACCCTGACAAGCACTCGGCTCAGGCGAAAACCCAAACCAGCCCTTGCATCGCCAGCCAGGCGAACACGCCGGCCAACACGTCGTCGAGCATGATGCCGACGCCGCCATGGACATGCCGGTCGATCCAGCGAATCGGCCACGGCTTGAGAATGTCGAAGAAGCGGAACATCAGGAAGCCCGCCAGCAGCCAGTACCAGCCTTCCGGCACCAGCCACAGGGTGATCCACATCCCGACCATTTCGTCCCAGACGATGCCTTCGTGGTCGTGTACCCGCAGATCATCGGCCACTTTGCCGCACAGCCAGAAGCCGAACAGCATGGTGATACCGAGCATTAGCCAGTAACCCCAGTCAGGCAACATCTGCCACAACGGGATAAAGGGTAGCGCAACCAACGAGCCCCACGTGCCCGGCGCCTTGGGCAAGGTGCCCGAACCGAAGCCGAACGCGAGGAAATGCCAGGGATTGCGCCAGACCGACGGCGGAACGAATTCGGCCGGAACCTGTTTCGGGTGATCTGTCACGGTGACTCCTGAAAATGTTGATAGCCCCGGATTTGCGGGGTGATGTCATGTCCTTCGCGATCGAGCAGCACCACACTCTGGCCCTGCGCCACGCGACCGATCACATGGATCGGCCAGCCATTGGCCAGCAGCGTTGGCAACTCGACGGGCGGTATTGTGAAGGCCAGTACATAATCATCGCCACCGCTCAATGCCGCACGTTCGGCGCCACGCGGCCCAAGAAACGCGACTAATGCATCCGACAGCGGTACACGCTCGCGTTCAATCTCAAGCCGCACCTTCGACGCCAGGGCGATATGGCCGCAATCGGCCAGCAAACCGTCAGAGATATCCAGCGCTGAAGTCGCTTTGCCGCGCAACGCCTGACCCAGGGCCAGTTGCGGTTGTGGCGACCAGTAATGAGCGAGCAAGGGCTGGGCGATAGCGGGGTCAGCGTCACGCTGGCCCAATACCAGCGGCAAGGCGCCGGCGGCATTGCCCAGCTCACCGCCGACACACAGCAAGTCGCCCGGTTGTGCGCCGCTGCGGGTCAAGGCCTGCCCTGCCGGGACGCGACCGAATACGGTGACGGTCAGGCTCAACGGCCCGCGCGTGGTATCACCGCCGACCAGCGCCACGCCGCAATCCTGCGCCATGCGGTTCAAACCACGGGCATAGGCTTGCAGCCAATCGGCGGTCACCGTCGGCACAGTCAGGGCAAGGGTAAAAGCGATGGGCATAGCACCCATGGCGGCCAGATCGCTGACCGCGACGGCCAGCGAGCGCTGACCGAGCAGAAACGGATCGCAAGGGTCGGCAAAATGCACGCCGGCCACCAGCGTATCGGTGGAAATCGCCAGCTGTTCCCCGGGAGGAACCGCCAGCAAGGCACAGTCGTCGCCGATTCCCAGTGCAACGCCTTCGCCGCCCTGCGCACAAGGCGCGGCGGCGAAGAAATTGCGGATCAGCTCAAACTCGCCCATAGCCGTTTCAAACGCCAATCAGCGCTTGAACGCCTTCACTTCAGCTTCACGCAGGCGCGGGGCCAGCTTGTCGAGCACGCCGTTGACGAACTTGTGGCCGTCGGTCGAACCGTAGACTTTCGCCAGTTCGATCCCTTCGTTGATGACCACGCGGTACGGCACGTCGACGCGTTTGAGCAACTCCCAGGCGGACAGGCGCAGTACGCACAGTTCAACCGGGTCGAGCTCTTCGATAGTCAGGTCCAGGCACGGCGCCAACGCGGCGTCGATTTCGGTCAGGCTGGCCGGAACACCGTGCAGGATGTCGTGGAAGTAGCTGGCATCGGCAAAGGTAAAATCGTTATCGACGCGAAACTGCGCTTCGATTTCGTTCAGCGAGGTACTGGCCATGTGACGCTGATACAGCGCTTGAGTCGCCAACTGACGGGCAGCCCGGCGCTTCTCGCTTTTCGAAGGCTTGCCGGCGTCCGCTGGACGTGGCTCGCGCGGGTTGAAACGATCGCTTTCGTCGCTAATCACTTGGCCTCCAACTGCGCCAGCAGGCTGACCATTTCCAGAGCGGACAGGGCAGCTTCAGCACCTTTGTTACCGGCCTTGGTGCCGGAACGTTCGATGGCTTGCTCGATGGAATCAACGGTCAGGACGCCGAAAGCAACCGGCACGCCGAACTCCATGGACACCTGGGCCAGGCCCTTGGTGCACTCGCCCGCCACGTATTCGAAGTGCGGAGTGCCGCCACGAATGACCGCGCCGAGCGCGATGATGGCTGCGAACTCGCCTTTCTGAGCGACTTTCTGCGCAACCAGCGGAATTTCGAAGGCGCCAGGTGCGCGGATGATGGTGATGTCGCTTTCGCTCACGCCATGGCGAACCAGGGCATCAACTGCACCGCTGACCAGGCTTTCAACCACGAAGCTGTTGAAACGGCCCACTACCAAAGCGTAGCGGCCTTTAGGGGCGATGAAGGTACCTTCGATGGTCTTCAGGGTCATTCGTCAGATCTCTTAAAGAGCCGGGACGCGTCTTCTACGCGCCCCTCAGTGATTTATTTGCCGCGAATACAGGGCCGGAAACAACCGGTCATTATTCGGAGGGCACGTATTCTACAACTTCCAGATCGAAACCGGATATCGCATTAAATTTCATGGGTGCCGACATCAAGCGCATTTTGCGCACACCGAGGTCACGCAGGATCTGCGAACCGGCACCGACGATGCTGTAAGTGGTCGGTTTTTTCACCACAGCCTGATCAGCGGTTTCACGGATGTGCGCCAGCAGCACGTCACCATCCAGCGGATGACCGAGCAACAGCACCACACCGCTGCCGGCCTCGGCAACCGCCGTCATGGCGGCACGCAGGCTCCAGCGGCCCGGTTGCTTGACCATCAGCAGGTCGCGCAGCGGGTCCATATTGTGTACGCGAACCAGCGTTGGCTCTTCAGCGCAAACAGAGCCCAACGTCAGGGCCATGTGCACGTCGCCTTCCACCGAATCACGATAGGTCACCAGGTTGAATTGGCCCAGTTCGCTGTCCAGTGGCTGCTCGGCAATCCGCTGAACGGTACGTTCGTGGATCATCCGGTAGTGAATCAGGTCGGCGATGGTGCCGATCTTGATGTTGTGTTCGGCGGCGAACGCTTCCAGTTCGGTGCGACGGGACATGGTGCCGTCGTCGTTCATCACTTCACAGATCACGCCGCTCGGCTCGAAACCGGCCATGCGCGCCAGGTCGCAAGCGGCTTCAGTGTGACCGGCGCGAGCCAGGGTGCCACCGGCCTGAGCCATCAGCGGGAAGATGTGGCCCGGGCTGACGATGTCTTCGGCCTTGGCGTCTTTGGCCGCAGCCGCTTGCACGGTGCGCGCACGGTCGGCGGCGGAGATGCCGGTGGTCACGCCTTCGGCGGCTTCGATCGACACGGTGAACTTGGTGCCGAAACCGGAACCGTTGCGTGGCGCCATCAGTGGCAGCTTCAGCAGCTCGCAGCGCTCACGGCTCATCGGCATACAGATCAGGCCACGGGCGTGCTTGGCCATGAAATTGATGTGTTCGGCCTTGCAGCATTCGGCGGCCATGATCAGGTCGCCTTCGTTCTCGCGGTCTTCGTCATCCATGAGGATGACCATCTTGCCTTGGCGGATGTCTTCAACCAGTTCTTCGATGCTATTGAGCGCCACAAGGCACCCCCCTTCTTTCGAAATTAAGAGCTTCAGGATTTGAGGTAGCCGTTTTGGGCCAGAAAGCTTTCAGTGATCGTGCCACCAGCGCTCGGCTCTGCGGCCTTGTCACCCAACAGCAGACGCTCCAGATAACGCGCCAGCAAGTCGACTTCCAGGTTCACCCGACGACCCGGCTTGTAAGAAGCCATGATGGTTTCGCTCAGGGTGTGCGGAATGATCGTCAGCATGAATTCAGCGCCATCGACCGCGTTCACGGTCAGGCTGGTGCCGTCGACGGTGACCGAGCCTTTATGGGCGATGTACTTGGCCAGTTCCTTCGGCGCGCGGATGCGAAATTCCACGGCGCGGGCATTGTCGGCGCGGGAGACGATTTCGCCGACACCGTCGACATGACCGCTGACCAAGTGCCCGCCAAGACGGGTGGTCGGGGTCAGGGCTTTTTCCAGGTTGACCGGGCTACCGCTTTTCAGGTCATTCATGGCGGTGCAGTCCAGCGTTTCGCGGCTGACGTCGGCAGCAAAGCCGTCGCCCGGCAGCTCGACGGCGGTCAGGCAGACGCCGTTGACGGCGATGCTGTCGCCGAGCTTGACGTCGCTCAGGTCAAGCTTGCCGGTTGCGACGTGCACCCGCACATCGCCGCCCTTTGGGGTCAGTGCACGGATGCTGCCGATGGATTCGATGATGCCGGTAAACATGGGGTTCTCCTTGAGAACTGGGCCAGCGCTAACGCGATGGCCGGGAATTATACGCTCGCCGCAACGACAGGGATCGCAGTGACTCGCCAGTCATCGCCCACCGCGCGGATTTCGCTGATTTTCAGTTCGGGAGCGTCCTTCATATAGCTCAGCGGCCAATCCAAAAGCGGACGCGCCGTAGAACCAAGGAACTTGCCGGCGATGAAAACCACGAACTCATCGACCAGACCGAGCTGGGCAAAAGCACCGGCCAGACGCGGGCCGGCCTCGACCAATACGTCGTTGACGCCACGGTTGGCCAGTTCGACCAGCAGTTGATGCAGATCGACCTGACCGTCATCACCCGGCACGATCAGACATTCCGGGCCGTTGGCGTATTGCTCCTCGACCGCCATGCAGGTGGCGACCAAAGCAGGGCCGGCCTTGAAGAACGGTGCATCCAGCGGCACGCGCAGGCGCCCGTCGATCAGCACCCGCAGCGGCGGACGGCTCATGGCCTGCGCCGTTTGCTCGGCATCCAGACCCAGTTCTTCAGCCCGTACGGTCAACCGCGCGCCGTCGGCCAGTACCGTGTCGGCACCGGTCAGCACCACCGCCGCCTGGGCGCGCAACCGTTGCACCGCCGAACGCGCCGCCGGGCCGGTGATCCATTGGCTCTCGCCGCTTTCCATCGCCGTGCGGCCGTCCAGACTCATGGCCAGTTTGACTCGCACGAACGGCAAGCCGTGTTCCATGCGTTTCAGAAAACCTTGATTGAGCTGGCGTGCCTCGCCTTCCAGTACGCCGCTTGCGGTGGCGATCCCGGCATCGGCCAGACGCTGCAAACCACGACCGGCCACTTGCGGATTGGGATCACGCATCGCCGCGACCACCCGGCCAACGCCAGCATTCACCAGCGCATCGGCGCACGGCGGTGTACGGCCGTGGTGACTGCACGGCTCCAGCGTGACGTAAGCGGTGGCGCCCCGGGCCAGTTCACCGGCAGCGCGCAAGGCGTGGACTTCAGCGTGAGGTTCGCCTGCGCGTTCGTGCCAGCCTTCGCCGACAATCTGCCCGTCCCGCACGATCACGCAGCCAACCCGGGGGTTGGGGTGCGTGGTGTAGTGACCTTTGCGCGCCAGTTCCAGCGCGCGGGCCATGAAGTGGGCGTCGAGGATGGCCTGCTCGGCGACGGTGGTCATTCTTTCACCGGTTCGCGGGCGAGGCGGTCGATCTCTTCGCGGAACTCGTTGAGGTCCTGGAAGCGTTTGTAGACCGAAGCGAAACGGATGTAGGCGACTTCATCAAGCTTTTGCAATTCGGCCATCACCAGTTCGCCGACCACGAGGGATTTGACCTCGCGCTCGCCGGTGGCGCGCAGCTTGTGCTTGATGTGGACCAAAGAGGATTCGAGGCGCTCGACGCTCACCGGACTTTTCTCAAGGGCGC
>NZ_JBIUWM010000010.1:0-114996 GCF_044743445.1 Pseudomonas sp. NPDC087615
CATCAGCTAGTTTCTATGCCCTGGGCTTATCAATAACCCTTTGGCTTGTGAGGCCGATCCTATGGGGTTAGATTAAATAACTCAAATTCATATTTTTTATGCTTTGGATAACCAACTGGAATACGAACATGGATCTGGCCAACCTCAACGCTTTTATTGCGATTGCCGAGACTGGAAGCTTCTCCGGCGCCGGTGAACGCCTGCACCTGACGCAACCGGCCATCAGCAAGCGCATTGCCGGACTGGAGCAGCAATTAAAGGTTCGCCTGTTCGACCGACTGGGCCGTGAAGTCGGCCTGACCGAGGCCGGCCGCGCCCTGCTGCCACGGGCTTATCAGATCCTCAACGTGCTGGACGACACCCGCCGCGCCCTGACCAACCTGACCGGCGAAGTCAGCGGCCGCCTGACCCTGGCCACCAGTCACCACATCGGCCTGCACCGCCTGCCACCGTTATTAAGAGAGTTCACCCGCCGTTACCCACAGGTCGCGCTGGATATTCAGTTCCTCGATTCGGAAGTGGCCTACGAGGAAATCCTCCACGGGCGCGCGGAACTGGCGGTCATCACCCTGGCGCCCGAGCCTCATTCGCTGGTCAAGGCCACACCTGTCTGGGACGATCCGCTGGATTTTGTCGTCGCCCCGGAACACTCGCTGATCAGCAACGGCCCCATCAGCCTTGAGGACATTGCCCGTCATCCGGCAGTTTTCCCCGGCGGAAATACCTTCACACACCATATTGTGCAGCGCTTGTTCGAGGCCCAAGGGCTGACGCCGAACATCGCCATGAGCACCAACTATCTGGAAACCATCAAGATGATGGTTTCTATCGGCCTTGCCTGGAGCGTCTTGCCGCGCACCATGCTCGATGAACAGGTGGCAAGCATCGCATTGCCGGGCATACAGCTCAGCCGCCAGCTAGGCTATATCTTGCACACCGAACGGACGCTATCGAATGCGGCAAGAGCATTTATGGCTTTATTGGACGCACAAATCGATCTGCCAGGGACTCTTGGCTAACTTGTGCTACTCCTATAGAGCCGCTGTCCCTGTGCCTAACGCCACCATCAGCTCAAGGCCCGTTAACGATGCCCAAGTCTGTTGACCGAATTCCGCCGATGCCGCGCATTCAAGCCATTGACCCGCGTCATTCCGAGCAGAGCTGGGAGAGCGCGCCGCAATTGCTGGCCGCGCTCAATGGCGCAAGGCTCGGCGCTTGGTACTGGGACATCGAACGCGGGCAGATCAGTTGGTCGCGGGGGACGCAGGCGTTGTTCGGTTTCGATCCGCGCCAGCCGTTACCGGAAGACCTCGAATACCTTGACCTGTTGCCACCGGAAGACCGGGCAAAAACCGTTCGCGCCTTCCACGCGGTGATCGCCGGAGCGCCGCTGGAACAGGCGATGCATCACCGCATACGCTGGCCCGATGGCAGCCTCCATTGGCTGGAGGTCAGCGGAAGTCTGCTCCCGGACAAAAACGGCCGCCCCCGAATGATCGGGGTGATTCGCGAAATCACCCACCAACGGCAACGCGAACAGGCCCTGAGCAGCTCGGAAAAACGTTTCGCCACGCTGTTTCACCTGTGTCCGAACATGGTTTTACTGACGCGTCAGGAAGACGGCCTGATCAGCGAAGCCAACCAGTATTTCGAAAGCCTCTTCGGCTGGCCGGTGCAGAGCGCGATTGGCCGCACCACGCTGGAACTAGGCCTGTGGGTGCGTCCGGAGGAACGGGCCGAACTGGTGAAGAAAACCAAGGCCAAGGGCGAGCTGATCAGCATGGAAGTGCAGTTTCGCGCCAGCAACGGTCAGGTCCATGACGGCATTCTCAGCGCGCAGAAAGTCGAACTCGAAGGCCAGCCGTATCTGCTGAGCACCTTCCTGGACACCACCGAACGCAAAGCCGCCGAACACGCATTGAAGGACAGCCAGGAACGCCTCGACCTGGCGCTGGACTCGGCACAACTCGGCACCTGGGATTGGCACATCCCCAGCGGCATGCTGTACGGCTCGGCGCGGGCCGCGCAATTGCACGGCCTGGAGCCGAAACCGTTTCATGAATCGTTCGACGAGTTTTTCGAAGGCGTGCCCGGCGAAGAGCGCGACAGCATGCGCGATGCCTACCGCAGCCTGCGCGAAGGCCCGGCGGGCAATTATCAACTGACGTACCGCGTACAGCTCCCGGACGGGAGTTCACGCTATCTGGAAAGCCGCGCGCGCCTCTATCGCGACGAAAACGGCGCCCCGCTGCGCATGGCCGGCACGTTGCTGGACATCACCGACCAGGTCGAGCGCGAGCAACGACTGGTCGCGTCGGAAGAGAAATTCGCCACGCTCTTTCAGGTCAGCCCCGATCCGATCTGCGTTACGCGCCAGGACAGCGGCGAGTTCATCGAGATCAATTCAAGCTTCAGCCAAACGTTCGGCTGGAGCGCCGTTGATATCATTGGCCACACCGCCGAAGAGATCGGCCTGTGGGATGCTTCGGCGAAAAGCCTGCAACGTATCGAACGGGTGATCCGCGAACAGGGCTTGAGCAATGTGGCGATCATCGTCCAGCACAAGGACGGCCAATCGCTGACCTGCGTGATTTCCAGTCGCCAGATCAGCGTTGGCAATCAACCGTGCATCGTCACCACGCTGCGCGACATCACCCAGCAGCAACGTTCGGAAGCGGCGCTCAAAGCCAGCGAAGAGAAGTTTGCCAAGGCGTTTCACTCCAGCCCCGATGCGATCACCATCACCGAGCGCGATACCGGGCGCTATCTGGAGGTCAACGACGGTTTCTGTCGCCTCACCGGTTATCGCGCCGATGAAGTCGTGGGCAAAACCGCCTATCAGGTGGGCATCTGGGCCGAAGAAAAACAGCGCTCGGCGTTGCTTGCCGAATTACAGATCAAGGGCCGCGTGCATCACCAGGAAATGCTCGGGCGCAACAAGCGCGGGGAATTGCTGACGGTAGAAGTCTCGGTCGAACCCATCACCCTGAATGAAACCGCGTGCCTGCTGCTCACCGCTCGGGACGTCAGCCTGCTGAAAAACGCTGAAGCACAAATCCGCCACCTGGCTTACCACGATCCGCTGACCAACCTGCCCAATCGCGCTCTGCTGATGGATCGCCTGAGCCAGCAGATCGCCTTGCTCAAACGCCACAATTTGCGTGGCGCGTTGCTGTTTCTCGATCTGGATCACTTCAAGCACATCAACGATTCGCTCGGCCACCCGGTCGGCGATACGGTACTGAAGATCATCACCGCCCGCCTCGAAGCCAGCGTACGCATGGAAGACACGGTCGCCCGTCTGGGCGGCGATGAGTTCGTAGTGCTGCTCAGCGGCTTGGAAGGCACGCGCAGTGAAGTCAGCACTCAGGTGCGCGAACTGGCCGACACGCTCCGTGAACTGCTATCGGAGCCGATGTTCCTCGACGGCCAGCGCCTGCAAGTCACGCCGAGCATTGGCGTGGCGTTGATTCCTGACCACGGCTCGACCCCGACCGACCTGCTCAAACGCGCCGACATTGCCCTGTACCGGGCCAAGGATTCCGGGCGCAACACCACGCAGATGTATCACCACACCATGCAGAAAGCCGCCAGCGAACGACTGCGCATGGAGACCGACTTGCGCCTGGCGTTGTCTCGCGGCGAATTCAACGTACATTTTCAACCGCAGATCGACGCTCGGGACAACCGCATCATCGGCGCCGAAGCGCTGGTACGCTGGAATCACCCGGAACTCGGCGCACAGTCTCCCGCCGAATTCATCAAAGTGCTGGAGGATAGCGGCCTGATTCTGGAAGTTGGCACCTGGATACTCGACGAGGCCTGCGAGGCATTCAAAGCGTTGATCACCCTGAAACTGGTTGATCCGCTTAACTTCAGCCTGTGCGTCAACATCAGCCCCAGGCAGTTCCGGCAGAACGACTTTGTCGAGCGCATTGAACACAGCATGGCCAGCCACAGCCTGCCCTGCTCGCTGCTGAAACTGGAAATCACCGAAGGCATCGTCATCCAGAACCTGGAAGACACCATCAGCAAAATGCGTCGCTTGAAAAAACTCGGCGTGAGCTTCGCCATGGACGACTTTGGTACGGGTTATTCGTCGCTGACTTACCTCAAGCGCTTGCCGGTGGACACGCTGAAAATCGACCAGTCGTTCATCCGCGATGCAACCACCGACCCAAACGACGCCGAGATCATCCGTGCCATCGTCGCCATGGCTCGCAGCCTGCAACTGGAAGTGATTGCCGAAGGCGTGGAAACCCCCGAGCAACTGGCATTCCTGCAAGGCCTGGGCTGCCATTTGTATCAAGGTTACCTGCACAGTCGGCCGCTGCCGCTGGAGGATTTGAAAAAGCTGCTGCCATGAAGCGCGCAGGTTGCAACAGAGCGGCAATTGCCAGTGCTGACAGCAACCTGTAGGGTCGCGTTTTTTGCGCCGTTTCGAGATCTATCATGCAGGATGCAACCCTTCCCCGCCCGGCCCTGCTGGGCATTGACCTTGGCACCACCAACAGCCTGATCGCCGTCTGGCAGGAGGGTCAGGCCCGGTTGATTCCCAACGCCCTCGGCGACGTGCTGACCCCCTCGGTGGTCAGCCTCGATGAGGACGACACGATTCTGGTCGGCAAAGCCGCCCGCGCCCGACTGACCACCCACCCGGAACGTACCGCGGCGGCTTTCAAGCGCTTTATGGGCAGCGACAAACAAGTCCAGCTTGGCAATCGTCAGTTCAGCCCGGAAGAGTTGTCGGCACTGGTGCTCGGCTCGCTCAAGCAGGACGCCGAAGCATTTCTTGGCCACACGGTCTCAGAAGCGGTGATTTCCGTGCCGGCGTACTTCAGTGACGAGCAGCGCAAACGCACGCTGTTTGCTGCGGAGCTGGCCGGACTGTCCGTTACACGCCTGATCAATGAGCCGACCGCTGCCGCCATGGCCTATGGGCTGCATGAGCAGAAATTCGAACGCACGCTGATCTTCGATCTGGGCGGCGGCACCTTTGATGTCACAGTGTTGGAATATGCGCTGCCGTTGATCGAAGTGCATGCGTCCACGGGCGACAACTTTCTCGGTGGCGAAGACTTCACCGCTGCGCTGTTGCAGGCCTGCCTGAAAAACTGGCAATTGACGCCATCAATGATCGATGCGCAAGGCATGGCCAGCCTCGGCGATACGCTCGAACAGCTCAAATGCAAACTCGGCGAAGGCACGCAGCAATTGAGCTGGCGTCATGCCGACAAGACGTTTGAATGGTCGCTGGACGAAACCGCTGCGGTGAAGATCTGGGAGCCACTGCTCGGCCGTTTGCGCGCACCGATCGAACAAGCCCTGCGCGACGCCCGACTGAAACCCCGCGACCTCGACAGCCTGGTGCTGGTGGGCGGCGCTACGCGGATGCCAGCGGTGCAGCAAATGGTCGCCACGCTATTTGGGCGCCTGCCTTATCGGCATCTTGATCCGGATACGATCGTTGCGCTGGGTGCGGCAACGCAAGCAGCGTGCAAGGCACGCGATGGGGCCATTGAAGAGCTGATCCTGACGGACGTCTGTCCGTATACGTTGGGCATCGCAACTATGCGCGGCAATGGTATCGAGGGTGCTTTTTCGCCGATCATCGAACGCAATACCATCATTCCGACGTCACGAGTGGAACGCTATCACACCACCCATCCCCGGCAGGAGGCGATCCGCATCGCCGTCTATCAGGGTGAACGGCCGTGGGTACGCGACAACATCCTCATTGATGCTTTCGATGTCACCTTGACCCCCAGCGATCACATTCAGGAACTGGACGTGCGCTTCAGCTATGACATCAATGGTTTGCTCGAAGTCGACGTCACGCTGCTCGAGACCGGCGAACGCCACAGCCACAGCATCGACCGCAGCCCTACGGGCCTGGACGAGCAAGCGCGCAGAGACAGCCATAACCGACTGTCCACACTTAAAGTCCATCCACGCGATGCTCTGCCCAACCGCACCTTGCTGGCCCGCCTGGAGCGAGCATGGATGCAGAGCCTCGGCACAGAGCGCGAACGCATTGCCGAGTGGCTGCACAGCTTCACAACGGTGCTCGGCGGCCAGCAACCGTCCGAGATTGCCAGCCACCGCTCAGAGCTCAACAAGTCGCTGGATCAACTGCGCCTCTAGCCGTTTAATCGCCGCAGAGCGACCTGAAGGCCGCCGGACAGCATCTCGTCACCCGCGCTGTCTGGCGGCACCCCATAGCGGTTGGGCAACTTGTCACCGGGAAAGCCGAACAGCACCAACGGCAAAAATGGCAGGACCGGTGTCAACGCCATGAATATCAGCAACGTGGGAATGCCTCGCCCCATGTCGTGCAGACGGCGCAGAATGGCGCCGAATAACAACAGAACACCCAGCAACAGGATAAGAATGCCAGAGACCGTGGTGCCACTGATCAGACCCGCCACGGGCGCAATCACCACACAGCCCAGAACCTGAGCAATAAAAGCCTTGCGCCCCAGCCGCGATCCCAGGCGCCAGATCGCACGCGCCGGCACCGGCTGAATATCACTTTTGGCCAGCAGCAAACGCTCTGACCAGGACAGCAAGGCACACAGCGCCAGGCGCAAGCCGACGCTGTTCTGCATGTCATCCTTGCCCTGCTGCAACTGGCGCAGTACTCGCGTTTTCGGCACACCGGCAGCGCCATAACGAATCAAGCCCTTGAGCGCATCCAACGCCTCATACGCAAGCAGTTTATCGACGCCGAAATCGGTCAATACCTTGCGCGGCGGCCACACCGGCTCGCCCTTGATCAAGCCGTCGCGAAAACCTTCGAACCATTCGTCCTCACAACTGACAGCCGCG
This sequence comes from Pseudomonas sp. NPDC087615, assembly GCF_044743445.1. Classification (NCBI taxonomy): domain Bacteria; kingdom Pseudomonadati; phylum Pseudomonadota; class Gammaproteobacteria; order Pseudomonadales; family Pseudomonadaceae; genus Pseudomonas; species Pseudomonas sp. NPDC087615. The sequence goes on from NZ_JBIUWM010000010.1 coordinate 6,829, forward strand.
ATGGATTGCAGCAAGGCACGATGCTGCTCTGCGTTCAGGCTCGGGTCGTGATAGAGCACGCCCCAGAACATCAGTAACCCCAGCAGATCGTCGCCACACCCGGTACGGTCGCTTTCGATGCAGGTGTATAGCAGGGCATTGGCAGGCAATCTGGCGCTATCGAGGGCCTGCTGTACGCTGAACAATTGCTGCACCAACAAGCCGTGCACCGGATCGTTTCCTTGCAGCCATCCCAGTAAACCGTCGCAGTTGCCTTGCTCACGCTGCAAACGCCGCAACAGAGGCTGCAGTCGACTCAGAGGATGAGCAGGATTGAACGGCAGGCGCTCAACGCATTGCGCATCAATCAATTGCAGCCAGCGTTCGGGTTGTTCCAGCAACGCCAGCAGAAACAAGGTCTGAGCGTGCCACTCCCATGCGGCCTCCCCCAGCCCGACCGGCGGCAACACGATCGCGCGACGGCTCAACTGGAGAATCAAGTCGAGTTCGGACAAGTCACAGTCGTCTTTCACGGCACTCAACTTGAATGCTTGGGCAATGCGCTCCAGCGCGGTGCCGTTGTAGGGTCGCAAGCGACGCAGCCACAGACGACAAACCTTATGCGGCTCGCCTTTTTTCAGCACCTCGGGCAATTGCCGCGCAGTTGAATCAGCGCCACTGAACGTACACATGGCCGTTGCCATCGGCGCCTCGCCCAACCAGCGCAGATGCTGCTCAGCCTGATATTTGAATCCGCGCAACACCAGACTTTCGAGGGCATCGATCGGGAACGGCGCACTCACAATCTGCTGCAGCAAAGCCGAATCACCGCGATGGAGTGCCCACGCGTGCCGGTACAGATTAAGCAATCGGCTGTCGGCATTTTCGCCCAGCAGTTGCGCGATCAATGGCAGTTCATCGCCTGTCATGCGCCAATCAACAAAACTTTGCGCCAGGCTATCAAGCGTTAACCGTCCGACACCCAGCCAACGATTCAGCGTCTCGGGGCGTTGTGACGGACTGCCATACACTTGGCAGTCATCCGCGAGATCCGCAGACCAGTCAGAGAAGTTCTGCGGACAATCAAATGCCTGAATCAACAGAGGGAGAAAAGTCGGCTGGCGCTTGCCGCATAATTCCAGCAGACGACTTTCAGCCATTGGATGACGATGCTCGTTCCACAGCCGGATCCAGCACGGCAATGCCTGATCGTCCCGCCCCATAAGACTGCTCTGACAGGCCAACAGGTAAAGCCAGTCGACATCATCAGGTGCTGCAAGCTGCTGCTCGACACAGCACTGCAAAAATGTCGGTCCGTCGATTCCCGCCTGCGTGAACTGCACCTGCAAACGCTTGAGAAACGCCGCATCATCCGGCAACGGCAGGCACGTGTGCTGACGGGCGAAATCGGCGAATTCATGGAGTGGGCGCTGAGTGAAGATGAAGTCCAGGCTACGGGCGTACCACAACGACTCGGTCTGTGCAGCCTCTGACCAAGTGCTCATCAGATCCGTTTCGAACGGGTCTGGCGTTTTGATCCGCTGCAGAAAGGCTTCCACTTGTCGTGCTTCGTCGAATGCCAGATCCAGCAGCTGTTGATCCCAGGCCATACGCTTGGCCAAAAGGTTCGCACAGCGGTAGGACAACGGACCGGCGTCAGCCATCCGGTGGTACAACCCCCAACTGAGGTCATCGAGTATTTCCAGCGACAACTCATCCAGTGCCCGGACAAATGCCTGCCACGCCTCGAAATTGAATCGTCGCGCGGGATCGTCAAGCAGCTCGCAGAAATCCACGAACGCCTGCGGGACCTCGACGACCTCTGACTCTGACGCATCGAACGCTTCTTCGGGCTCTTCCTCCTCGTCTTCACGGGCCATACGCAGGGCATTTTCGTAGGCCATGCGCAGCGCCTGAAAACCCTCGGGATCAGTCTCCGGGTGATGCGCCGGTAGACGCGCGCGGTAGGCCGTGCGAATCAGATTTTCGTCAGTCGTAGGCTCGATGCCCAAACGTATCCAGCAACTCATGACCAGTCGAACTCCTTGAGCGATGCCGGACGAGGCGGCGGATCAATTTCCATGTGCCAGGACAGGTCGACCAGAAAGTGCGGGATGTTCTGAGCGAGGCCTCGGGCAATCCGCAGGTTATGGGCGCTGTCCCCTTGCCGATCCAGCGCCTGGCCCAGCTCATCGTCGCTTGTGTTCAGGCAGCACCAAAAGGTACGCCCCACCACAAAGCCATTGAAGTAAGCCATCCAGCTGTCGTAGTGAAATTTCGCCCGGATGGCCAAGCGACTGTGCAGCCAATTGCTCTCGGCCAGATCAATCCACTGATTGCGCACACCACAACGCAAGAGAAATCCCATGCGCCCGTAGTCCCAGGACAAGATTCCGCCCGGCCCGCAACTGCCGAACGTGCGACTGGCAAACTCGTGCAGGATGCGCTCACGGGGCGAGAGGTCATCGAGCAATGCCCGCCATTCACTCGGCAGACAACGCTGCCACGCCAGGTAGGCATCACTGAGGTGCTTGGCATGGCCGTCGTCGGTCATCCATTGGAGCATGTCGAGCAATTGCCGCCGATCATCGATACCCCAGCTGTCTTTCAGGTCGATGTAACGGTCGTTGCAGAACGCGGGGTCGTCGTAGCCGGCACCGGTGTTGAGCGCTGCCATTGGCGCGGACAGGGCGCACAGCCAGCGCTGTTGAATCTCGTCCATGAAAAAAGGCTCCAGGCCGACCGATGAAGGATGGTGGTCGGCAAAACTGCGGCGGATTGTAGAGAAACCGCTGCAAGCGGCAAAGTCGAACCGTGGTTTTCCTGTACCGACAAAAAAAGGCCCCGACGTATCGGGGCCTTCGTTCAACGGCTCAGCGCCTGTTCAGACAATGTGTGTCCGCAAGTGAATCAGTGCTGCAGAGCCGGCTTTTGCGTCCCGTTGATCGGGATGCGCTTGGCCTTCGCCTCTTCCGGAATCACCCGCAACAGGTCGATGCTCAGCAGACCGTTGCTCAGGCCGGCAGCCTTGATCTCGATGTGATCGGCCAAGCGGAAGGACAACTTGAAGGCACGCTGGGCGATGCCCTGATGCAGAAAGGTCACGCCTTCGTTGGCGTCACGTTTGCCGCCGCTGACGGTCAGCACACCCTTCTCGACTTGCAGTTCCAGATCGTCTTCCTGGAAACCGGCTGCCGCCACGACGATGCGGTATTGGTCGTCACCGTGTTTTTCCACGTTGTAGGGTGGATAGGTGCTGCCTGGTTCATTGCGCAGGGCGGTTTCGAAGAGGTCGTTGAAACGATCGAAGCCTACCGAGGAACGGAAAAGTGGCGCGAGGGAAAATGCAGTACTCATGGTTCAAATCTCCTGAAAACAATCAGCAAGGTTTTATGTCTCCGCGACCCGAATTCGGCATCGCGTAACCCTTAGATAGGGACCGCTGATTTGATTTCAAGAGATTATTTGCAGATTTTTTCAGGCCGCTTCGGCGACCGGCAGACCCAGCAAACGCGAGACATGATCCGGTTCCGTCTCACGGCGCAGGACGGTGAACAGCTCGGTGGCTTCGGGATAATTGCGCGTCAACATGGCCAGCCATTGCTTCAGACGGCCCGGCGATTGGCGCGCGGTCATCTGCGCTTTTGCCTGCAACCAGAAGTCCTGGATCAGCGGCATCAGCTCGGCCCAGGTCATCTCGACCACTTCCTCACCAGCCCGTGCAGCGACGATCTGCCTGGCCAGATCCGGGCGCGAAACCAGGCCGCGACCGAGCATGATGTCTTCCACGCCACTGATTTCGCGGCAGCGGCGCCAGTCTTCGACGCTCCAGATATCGCCGTTGGCGAATACCGGCACCTTGACCACGTCCTGCACGCGCGGAATCCACTCCCAATGCGCCGGCGGTTTGTAGCCGTCCATTTTGGTCCGGGCATGAACCACGATGTGCTCCGCGCCGCCCTCAGCCAATGCCGTGGCACAGACCAGCGAGCCGTCCGGGCTATCGAAGCCCAGACGCATTTTCGCGGTGACAGGAATATGCGCAGGCACGGCGCGACGCACGTGCTCGACGATCTGGTTGAGCAGTTCGGGCTCCTTGAGCAGCACCGCACCGCCGCGGGATTTGTTGACGGTCTTGGCCGGGCAGCCGAAGTTGAGGTCGATCACTTCGGAGCCGAGCTCACAGGCCAGTGCAGCGTTTTCCGCCAGGCACACCGGGTCGGAACCCAACAACTGGACGCGCAAAGGCACACCGGACGCCGTGCGCGCTCCGTTGAGCAGCTCCGGGCCGAACTTGTGGAAATAGGCCGGGGTGAGCAACTGATCGTTGACCCGAATGAATTCGGTCACGCACCAGTCGATGCCGCCAACGCGGGTCAGCACGTCGCGAAGGATGTCGTCGACCAACCCCTCCATGGGCGCCAGAGCAATTTGCATGGGAAAAACACTACTTGAATAAAAAACGTGCGGCAGTTTACTGGATATCGCAAGAAATCGCAGATCCCTGTGGGAGCGGGCTTGCTCGCGAAAGCGGTGGATCAGCTAAATGAATGCTGACTGACACGACGCCTTCGCGAGCAAGCCCGCCCCCCACATTTAGATATTCGCTGACTCGAGAGACTGGATCGCCGGGCCATAGCCCTCGATGAACTCGGCCGGCATGCGCTTGGGCTTGCCGGTGGACAGCTCGATGCAGACGAACGTGGTCTGCGCGCGAAGCAGCGTGGTGTTGTCACTCGGACGGATCAGTTGGAAGTGCCGGGTCATTTTCAGGCGCTGATCCCAATCGACAATCCAGGTTGCCAATTGCAATTCGTCGCCTTCATAGGCGGCGGCCAGATAATCGATTTCGTGACGCACCACCGCCATCGCCCGATCCAGCCGCCGATACTCGACCAGGTCCAGCCCCAGACGCTGCGAGTGGCGCCAGGCGCAGCGCTCGAGCCAGGTCACGTAGACCGCGTTGTTTGCGTGGCCCAGCCCGTCGATGTCCTCAGCGCCTACTTGCAGATCAATGGTAAACGGCGTTGCTCGATCCCAGCCCATGCCCCACTCCCGGTCAGATGATTCAACCGGGGCAGTGTAACGGATGCTCAGGCCGATTGCCGTGCCTGAAGGCTGCGGCCGGCCAACAGCGATAACACGCCATCAATTACCCGAGGGTCGGCCAGCACGCGCTGATGACCACCGCTTTCGAGGCGCAGAAGACGACTGTCGAACCAGGCTTCGTGGATCCATTGAGACTCTTTGACCGAGACGAAATTATCGTCTTCGGCATGCACGATCAGACCGGGCATATCCAATTGATAATGGGCGACATCCAGCGTGGCGGCGCGCATACCGACATCCTGCTCGACCTGACGGATAAATGCCGAACGCGCTCTGGGCGGCATGCCGACATAACGGGCGAACCCGCGCAGCACACCCAGGATTCGGGCGGGAGCAGCGATGCTGACAAGGGTTTCGGTGCGCAAGCCCAGTTGCACGGCAAGCATCGCACTGGCGCCCCCCATGGAATGGCCAATAACGGCTTGCAGTGGCGGCAGTTCGGCAGCCGCTTCAAGCATGGCGCGAGCGAACAACACGACATTGGCTTCACGCCCTGGCGATCTGCCGTGAGCAGGGCCATCGAGTGCGACGACCGTGTAACCGGCCTCGACCAGCGCGGTGATCAGCGCGGCGAATTGGGTTGGCCGCCCTTCCCAGCCGTGCATCAGCAAAACGGTCGGGCCTTGGCCCCAGCGCAGGGCTGACAGGCCGAAGCGCAACGTGATGCGTTCGGAATTGGCCAACAGCGGCAACTCCCAATCCCGCAGAGGCAAGGCTCGCGGCGTCATGAACGCCAGACGCATTTTGCTCGCCACTCGTTTCGGTGCAATCCAGCCCAAGGTGCCATTAACGCCACGAACCCACTTCAACGTGTTCATCGCTCTCTCCTCAGGCTTGTTGCCTTCAGGTCAACGCACCGCCGACTTGGCAGCGCGCAGCAATCGATCGGACAAATCTCCCGGGCCCAGCGCCCTCGCGAGCGCCAGCCCCCCCACCATCAAGGCCACATCGGCCAAGGCTTTGTCGGTGTCCTCAGGGCTGGACGCCAACTGCGCGATCATCAATTCCAGGTGCTCGTTCAACGCGAGGCGGAACGAGTCCGGCAAACGACCCAACTCACCGATCGAGGCGGGAATCGGGCATGCCGCTTCACTCGAATCACGGTGCTTGCGTGACAGGTAAAACGCAGCGACCAGTGCGCGACGTTCTTCACCGGTCAGTTCGGTGTCCATATCGGCAATCAAGTCGCGGCGGCGACCGAGCAATTGCTTGAACGCCTCCAGCATCATTGCGTCCTTGCTTTCGAAGTGCGCATAGAAACCGCCGACGGTAAGGCCGGCTGCGCCCATCACTTCGCCCACGCTTGGGTCCGCCGGGCCGCGCTGGATCAGCGCGGCACTGGCAGCCTTGAGGATGCGTTCGCGGGTTTGAGCTTTTTTATCGTTCATCGTTGCCTCCGAATATTACGACGAGAATATTATTCTCATAATAATATTCTGCAAGTCGAGGATATGACCGCTGGTCTGAAGCACAGTGTAAGGAAAAAGGAGAATTGGCCAAACGCCAGACAAACAAAAGGGCCATTCAATAATTGAATGACCCTTATAAATCCCGCAGAGCGGGTAATCGTGGCGTCCCCTAGGGGACTCGAACCCCTGTTACCGCCGTGAAAGGGCGGTGTCCTAGGCCACTAGACGAAGGGGACACAAACCCTTCTATACAACTGATCAGTGCTGAGAGCTGATCGACTCACGGCCGGTGTGGCCAGACCATGAGCTGTAAAATTGGTGGAGCTAAGCGGGATCGAACCGCTGACCTCCTGCATGCCATGCAGGCGCTCTCCCAGCTGAGCTATAGCCCCTCATCGTTGATGTCATCGCTGAGGACGGGGCGAATCTTAATGGCGCATCAGAGGGCTGTCAAACTTATTTTTAAAATATTTCAAAGTTTTTTGCCGACATAACAACCACTTACCGCCCTCACCCCGTATATCTGGGGAAAACGCCGAAGGCCGGCATCAAACGATCCCGGCCTTCGGCGCCTCCTGCAGCGTCAAACGCAATCAGGCGATAGCGCCCAACAGCTTTTCCCACTCTTTGTTTTCTTTCTTAGACACGCCGCCCAGCAGGTCGATCGCCTGACGCAGGCGGAAACGGGTCAGGTCCGGCCCGAGGATTTCCATCGCGTCGAGTACCGACACCGAACTCGCTTGCCCGGTGATGGCCGCGAACATCAGCGGCATTGCGTCGCGCAGCTTCAGTTCAAGGGATTCGACCACTGCCTGAATCGTCGCGGTGATGTTGTCCTTCTCCCACTGACGCAGGCTTTCCAGCTTCCACAGAATCAACTGCATCAACTGCCGAACCTGATCACCCGAGAGCTTTTTCGATTCAAACAGCTTGGCATCCGGATTAACACCGCCGGCGAAGAAGAACCCGGCCAACGGTGCGACCTGGCTGAAGGTTTCAACACGGCCCTGCACGTGCGGCGCGATCTTCATCATGTATTCCGGGTTCAACGCCCAGGTCTGCAAGCGGCTGGCGAACTCTTCTACCGGCAGATCGCGCAGCCACTGGCCGTTGAGCCACGACAGCTTCTCGATGTCGAAAATCGGCCCGCCAAGGGACACGCGCTTGAGGTCGAAGTTGTCGACCATTTCCTGCAACGAAAACTTCTCGCGCTCGTCAGGCATCGACCAGCCCATGCGACCGAGATAGTTGAGCATCGCTTCCGGCATGAAGCCCATGCGCTCGTAGAACGTCACCGAGGTCGGGTTCTTGCGCTTGGACAGCTTGCTCTTGTCCGGGTTACGCAGCAGCGGCATGTAGCACAGCTCCGGTTGTTCCCAGCCGAAGTACTCGTAAAGCAGGATCAGTTTTGGCGCCGACGGCAGCCATTCTTCGCCGCGCAGTACGTGGGTGATGCCCATCAGGTGATCGTCGACCACGTTGGCGAGGAAGTACGTGGGCAGGCCGTCGGTCTTCATCAGCACTTGCATGTCCATGCGATCCCACGGGATTTCGACATCGCCACGCAGCATGTCCGGCACCACGCAAACACCTTCGCTCGGCACTTTCATGCGGATGACGTGGGGTTCGCCAGCGGCCAGGCGGGCCGCGACTTCTTCCTTGGACAGCAGCAGTGCGCGGCCGTCGTAGCGTGGGGTTTCGCCGCGAGCCATTTGCTCGGCGCGCATCTGATCCAGCTCTTCAGCGGTGCAGAAGCACGGGAACGCATGCCCCATGTCGACCAGTTGCTGGCAGTATTTTTGGTAGATGTCGCCGCGCTCGCTCTGGCGATATGGACCGTGCGGGCCGCCGACGTCCGGGCCTTCGCTCCAGTCGATGCCGAGCCAGCGCAGGGCGTCGAATATCTGCTGTTCGGACTCGCGGGTCGAACGCAACTGGTCGGTGTCTTCGATGCGCAGGATGAACTCACCGCCATGCTGCTTGGCAAAGCAGTAGTTGAACAATGCGATGTAAGCGGTACCTACGTGGGGGTCCCCGGTAGGCGATGGCGCGATGCGAGTGCGGACGGTGGTCATGGCATGTCTCGAAAAGAATGAAAAGCAAAGAACAATCAAGCCGCGAATGGTAACAGGCGACACCCGCCCCGCTCCAGCGGGCAGGGCATTTAAGCCAAGTTTGCGCCTGGAATGCCCGTAAGCCGTGGTGAATGGCCGAATATCAGCGGATGGCATTTACCGCTTATCGACTGTATGCCAGATTCGCCTGCTGATAACTTTCCTTACAATTCCTCGACTACAGTTTGCCCATGCCTGCCCAACTCAAGCGTCGCCTGCTGATTTTACTGCTGTTGGTCCTATTGATCGCTGGGGGCTTCTTCGCCCATTGGATTTTCAAGGGGCGCTTTTATGAAAGCACCGATAACGCCTATGTCCAGGGCGAGATAACCCGCGTGTCGAGTCAGTTGAGCGCGCGCATCGATGAAGTGCTGGTGCAGGACAACCAGCATGTGGAAAAAGGCCAATTGCTGGTGCGCCTCGAAAGAGAAGACTTTCGCCTGGCCGTGGACCGGGCCAACGCCGCCCTCGCCACTCGCGAAGCCGAGCGACTGCAAGCCCAAAGCAAGCTGACTCAGCAGGCCAGCCTGATCGCCTCGAGCGATGCACAGGTGGCGGCCTCCCAGGCAACCCTCGGCCGCTCGCAGATCGACCTGTCCCGGGCGCAAACCCTGCGCAAACCCGGCTATGTCTCCGAAGAGCGTGTGACCACCCTTTCCGCTGACACCCACATCGCCCGCTCGCAAGTGGCCAAGGCACAGGCCGATGCACAAAGCCAGCGCCAGCAAGTCAACGCACTGACCGCCGAAATCAAACGCCTCGACGCTCAGATCGCCAACGCCCGCGCCGATCTCGCTCAGACCGAACTCAATCTGACCCGCAGCGACATTCATGCCCCGATCAGTGGTCTGGTCGGCCAGCGCGCGGCGCGTAACGGCCAGATTGTGCAGGCCGGCGCTTATCTGCTGTCGATCGTCCCGGACGAAGACATCTGGGTGCAGGCCAACTTCAAGGAGACTCAGATCGGCCACATGCAGCCCGGACAGAAAGCCGAGCTGACCTTCGACGCCTACAGCGACACGCCGATCAAGGCGCGGGTCGACAGCCTGTTCGCCGCTTCCGGTGCGCAGTTCAGCCTGCTGCCACCGGACAATGCCACCGGCAACTTCACCAAAGTCGTGCAACGGATCCCGGTGAAACTGACCTTCAAGGCCGATAATCCGCTGCACGGCAAGATCCGTCCGGGCATGTCCGTCACCGCCACCGTGAACATCAAAGACGCCCCGGACAATGGCCGGTGATTCGCTGATCCGTCCGGTCGGCGAACCGACCCGGCGGGACTGGATCGCGGTGATGAGCGTGATGCTCGGCGCCTTTATGGCGGTGCTCGACATCCAGATCACCAACTCCTCGCTCAAGGATATTCAGGGCGCACTGTCGGCGACACTGGAAGAAGGTTCGTGGATTTCCACCTCGTATCTGGTTGCGGAAATCATCATGATCCCGCTGACCGCGTGGCTGGTGCAGTTGCTCTCGGCGCGGCGCCTGGCGGTGTGGGTGTCGCTGGGCTTTCTGGCGTCTTCGTTGTTGTGCTCGATGGCCTGGAGCCTGGAGAGCATGATCGTCTTTCGCGCCATGCAAGGCTTTACCGGTGGCGCACTGATCCCACTGGCCTTCACCCTGACGCTGATAAAGCTTCCCGAACACCACCGCGCCAAAGGCATGGCCATGTTCGCCATGACCGCCACTTTCGCACCGTCCATCGGCCCGACGCTGGGCGGCTGGCTCACGGAAAACTGGGGTTGGGAATACATCTTCTACATCAACATTCCGCCGGGGCTGATCATGATCGCCGGACTGATGTACGGGCTGGAGAAGAAAGAAGCACATTGGGAACTGCTGAAAAGCACCGACTACACCGGCATCCTCACCCTGGGCGTCGGCCTCGGTTGTTTGCAGGTATTTCTTGAAGAGGGCCATCGCAAGGACTGGCTCGAATCAAACCTGATCGTGACCCTGGGCAGCATCGCGCTGCTGAGCCTGATCACTTTCGTCATCGTGCAGATTTCCAAACCCAATCCGCTGATCAACCTCGGCATCCTGCGCAATCGCAACTTCGGCTTGTCGAGTATTTCCAGCCTTGGCATGGGTGTCGGATTGTACGGTTCGATTTATCTGCTGCCGCTGTATCTGGCGCAGATCCAGAATTACAACGCCCTGCAAATCGGCGAAGTGATCATGTGGATGGGCGTGCCGCAGCTGTTTCTGATTCCGCTGGTGCCGAAGCTGATGAAGTTCGTCTCGCCGAAGTGGCTGTGTACGTTGGGGTTCGGGCTGTTCGGCCTGGCGAGTTTTTCTTCGGGGGTGCTCAACCCGGACTTTGCCGGGCCGCAGTTCAATCAAATCCAGATCATTCGGGCGCTGGGCCAGCCGCTGATCATGGTGACCATTTCGCTGATCGCCACGGCTTATATCCTGCCGCAGGATGCCGGTTCAGCGTCGAGTCTGTTCAACATTCTGCGCAACCTGGGTGGCGCCATTGGCATTGCCCTGCTCGCGACGCTATTGGATGCGCGAACCAAGACCTACTTCGATTACTTGCGCGAAGCGGTGGTGCCGACCAATCCACAGGTGGCGGAGCGGCTGGCATCGATGGCGGATCGGTTTGGCAGTGATACGGCGGCGCTGGGCAAGTTGAGTGAGATTGTCCATCAACAGGCAGCGATCATGGCCTATAACGATGCGTTTCATTTTGTCGGGATTGCGCTGGGGATCAGTATGCTGGCGATTTTACTGACCAAAAAATTGCCGCAAGGCCTGAAGACTGGGGAGGCCCACTGATTGCCAGGGCGTCTGTAGCCCCCCCTTCGCGAGCAAGCCCACAGGACTTATGTGAACAACACAGATCCAGTGTGGGAGCGGGCTTGCTCGCGAAGAGGCCCTGAAACCGCCCATCAAACAGCCAAAAGGCGCTCACGCAGTTTGGCAATTTCATCACGCATCTGCGCCGCCGCTTCAAACTCCAGATCCCGCGCCAACTGATACATCTTCTCTTCCAGCGCACGAATACGTTTGGTGATTTCGCTTGGCGAGCGCAATTCGGCCTCGTACTTGGCGTTTTCCTCGGCAGCCTTGGCCATGCCCTTGCGCTTCTTGCTGCGCGAGCCGGGCACGGTGGCGCCTTCCATGATGTCGGCGACGTCCTTGAACACACCTTTGGGGGTGATGCCGTTTTCGAGGTTGAAGGCGATCTGCTTGTCACGCCGACGCTCGGTTTCGCCAATCGCCCGCTCCATCGAACCGGTCATGCGATCGGCGTACAGAATCGCCCGGCCATTGAGGTTACGCGCGGCACGGCCGATGGTCTGGATCAGCGAGCGCTCGGAACGCAGAAAGCCTTCCTTGTCGGCATCCAGAATCGCCACCAGCGACACTTCCGGCATGTCCAGACCTTCGCGCAGCAGGTTGATACCGACCAGCACATCAAAAGTGCCGAGGCGCAAGTCGCGGATGATCTCGACCCGTTCGACCGTGTCGATATCCGAGTGCAAATAGCGCACGCGCACGCCGTGGTCGGCGAGGTAATCGGTGAGGTCTTCGGCCATGCGCTTGGTCAGCGTGGTGACCAACACGCGTTCTTCCAGCGCCACACGCTTGGTGATTTCCGAGAGCAGATCATCCACCTGAGTCAACGCCGGACGGATTTCGATTTGCGGGTCCACCAGACCGGTCGGACGCACCAGTTGCTCGACAACGCGACCGGCGTGTTCCGCCTCGTAATTGCCCGGCGTGGCCGAGACAAAAATCGTTTGCGGGCTGATGCCTTCAAATTCGTCGAAACGCATAGGCCGGTTGTCCAGCGCCGATGGCAGGCGAAAACCGTATTCCACCAAGGTTTCTTTACGCGAGCGGTCACCTTTATACATCGCGCCGACCTGCGGCACGCTGACGTGAGATTCGTCGATCACCAGCAAGGCATCGGCCGGAAGATAGTCGAACAAGGTCGGCGGCGCCTGACCGGAATCGCGACCCGAGAGGTAACGCGAGTAGTTTTCGATGCCGTTGCAGTAGCCCAGCTCGAGAATCATCTCCAGATCGAAACGGGTGCGCTGCTCCAGACGCTGAGCCTCCACCAATTTGTTGTTACTGCGCAGGTATTCCAGACGCTCCTGCAATTCAACTTTGATGTGCTCAATGGCATCGAGCAGAGTCTCGCGCGGCGTTACATAGTGGCTCTTCGGGTAGAAGGTGAAGCGCGGCATCTTACGGATGACTTCGCCGGTCAGCGGGTCGAACGCCGAAATGCTTTCGACCTCGTCATCGAACAACTCGATGCGGATCGCTTCCAGATCCGATTCCGCCGGGTAGATGTCGATCACATCGCCGCGCACGCGGAAGGTCGCGCGGGCAAAATCCATGTCATTGCGAGTGTATTGCAGGTCAGCCAGACGCCGTAGCAGCGCGCGCTGATCGAGTTTGTCGCCGCGATCGACGTGCAGCACCATCTTCAAATAGGTTTCCGGGCTGCCCAGACCGTAGATGCACGACACCGTGGTGACGATGATCGCGTCCTTGCGCTCCAGCAGCGCTTTGGTCGCGGACAGCCGCATCTGCTCGATGTGGTCGTTGATCGACGCATCCTTCTCGATGAAGGTGTCGGACGACGGCACATAGGCTTCGGGCTGGTAGTAGTCGTAGTAGGAAACGAAGTATTCGACGGCGTTGTTCGGGAAGAACGCCTTGAACTCACCGTACAACTGCGCGGCCAGGGTTTTGTTCGGCGCCAGCACCAGCGTCGGGCGCTGTATCTGCGAGATGACATTGGCGATGCTGAAGGTCTTGCCCGAGCCGGTCACACCGAGCAGCGTCTGGTGCGCCAGACCGGCTTCGATACCCTCCACCAATTGGCGAATGGCTTCCGGCTGATCGCCGGCGGGCTCGAAGCGGGTGACTAGCTGGAATTCGGACATAAACACCTCTGGGATCGCGGCATTCCGAGCAAAGCGGAACACCACGGGGACGACCGCAAACGACCGATGTCGCGCAAGAAAAAACCTGGATTTTGCTCAATGTGGTGGCGATTGCCTCACCTTTCAAGGCAAACGTCCTACATCGGGTAGAGACTCTGACACGACCATTAGACTAACGGTCGAGAAATAATCGGAAAAACTTACCTCAAAAGCCAATTCGCCTGTCGCCATTGCTCGGTGATGGCCTCTATACTAGCTCCCCGTTTGTGCACCGCTCTAGTGCATTCGGCTGGAGCGCGACACGTCCCTCCACACTCCATTCAGAGCCGCCGTAATAATGAGCCTGTTCTCTGCTGTCGAAATGGCACCCCGCGATCCAATCCTGGGCCTCAACGAAGCATTCAACGCCGATACCCGGACCACCAAGGTCAACCTGGGCGTTGGTGTTTACTGCAACGAAGAGGGGCGAATTCCACTTCTGCGCGCCGTGATCGAAGCCGAAACCGTTCGCGCAGCTCAACACGCTTCGCGCGGTTACTTGCCGATCGATGGCATCGCTGCCTACGACCAGGCCGTGCAAAAGCTGCTGTTCGGCAACGACTCGCCGCTGATCGGCGCCGGTCGCGTCATCACCACTCAAGCCGTCGGCGGGACTGGCGCACTGAAAATCGGTGCTGACTTCCTCAAGCAACTGCTGCCGAACGCTGTCGTGGCGATCAGCGATCCGAGCTGGGAAAACCACCGCGCGCTGTTCGAAACCGCCGGTTTTGCGGTGCAAAACTACCGTTACTACGACGCTGCCACCCACGATGTGAACCGTGCCGGCATGCTCGAAGACCTCAACGCCCTGCCGAACGGCTCTATCGTTGTGCTGCACGCTTGCTGCCACAACCCGACCGGTGTCGACCTGACTCCGGCGGACTGGAACAACGTGCTGGACGTGGTCAAAGCCAAAGGTCACGTGCCGTTCCTCGACATGGCCTACCAGGGTTTCGGTGACGGTATCGACGAAGACGCCGCTGCTGTGCGTCTATTCGCTGAATCCGGTCTAACGTTCTTTGTGTCGAGCTCGTTCTCCAAGTCGTTCTCCCTGTACGGCGAGCGCGTTGGCGCCCTGTCGATCATCAGCGAGTCGAAAGAAGAAAGCGCGCGCGTGCTGTCGCAGGTCAAACGCGTCATCCGCACCAACTACTCCAACCCGCCAACTCACGGTGCAAGCATCGTGGCTGCCGTGCTGAACAGCCCGCAGCTGCGCGCTCAGTGGGAAGCCGAACTGGCAGAAATGCGTCTGCGCATTCGCGGCATGCGTGAGCAAATGGTCGACCTGCTGGCGCAAAAAGCGCCACAGCGTGACTTCAGCTTCGTGGGACGCCAGCGCGGCATGTTCTCCTACTCCGGCCTGACCACCGAACAGGTTCACCGCCTGCGCAACGAGTTTGGCATCTACGCCCTGGACACCGGCCGCATCTGCGTGGCTGCGCTGAACCAGAGCAACATCAAGGCTGTAACGGATGCGATTGTTCAGGTCATCTGATTTCGCAGCGTGATGAAAAACGGGAAGCCTGCGCGCTTCCCGTTTTTTATTGCCCCGAAATAATCCCGATACCCTCTAGACTGCACACAATTAAGTTTTGTGTACATCCGAGTTTTCTGAAGAGAACCCACATGAAAAACGACAACCTGCGCGCTGACCGTGACGATCTGGATGACTTCATTCCACGCCAGCCGGCCAAACGCGGCAATAACCTGGTACTGCAAGTCGCAACCGGCGTATTCCTCGGTGGCCTGGCGCTGTGGCTGGTGCAACTGGCGGCCACTGCGGCTTACACCACACTGATGCTCGGTACCCTTACTTTCGGCAGTTAAGCCAGTTCAGTCGCTCGTTGACTGGCAGCATCGTCATAGGCGACATACAGCGATTCAGCGATCTGACTTTTGATTGCCTTGGTGCTTTCCAGGCCAAGAACAAAACCTTCAGCCTTACCGCCTGCACGGTTCAACTCTTCGGCGTTGCTGGCCTGAGTGATCGCGTCGAAGAGTTTTTCGGCGTGTGGACCGACGCCTTTCGGCAGGCTGATTTGCGCAATGCTCATGCGAACACCTCACTTGTGCGGAATTTGAAACTCGAGTGATTCATGGCGCGTACCTTTTCGGCTAATGGCCGGCAGCGCGTGATATCACTTCCGGGCGGCCATGGTAGACCTCCGGCGCTGTTCTGGTAACCGCCAATCGCGGATAAACCACCGTCCGTCCCGGCGAATCACTTATTTTGCTAATCGATGCTTGACTTCTCTTTTTGAATCAGTAACATACGCACCAATTCCGCAATAGCTCAGTTGGTAGAGCAAATGACTGTTAATCATTGGGTCCCTGGTTCGAGTCCAGGTTGTGGAGCCAAATAGCAAAGCCCCTGAATCGAAAGATTCAGGGGCTTTTTTGTGGGCGCTCGAAAATATCTTTTTCCCTTGAAACGAAAAGGCCGATCTGTCTCCAGATCGGCCTTATGCATTCAGTCAGCGGTCAGACATGCTCGCTGCTTTTCGCCTGCACCTTCGGCGAACCTTGGCCATGGTCATGCTCCGCATCAGGCTCGATCACTGGCACTTCCTTGCCATCGCAGTCATGCAGTTTGCCGTCGCTGAAGTAATCGCCTTCACGCAGCGCCGCCAGATCACGATAGCGCAGGGTGCGCTCTTCCGCCGCCGCAAACACCGATTGCTGATCCGAGTTGCCGGTGGTGAAGTGGTTGAACGCCAGGTTGAGCACGATCGCCATGATCGCCGACGAACTGATGCCCGAGTGGAAAATGGTCGCGAACCAGCTCGGGAAGTGATCGTAGAAGTTCGGCGCGGCAATCGGGATCATGCCGAAACCGATTGAGGTGGCAACAATGATCAGATTGACGTTGTTGCGGTAATCCACCTTCGACAGGGTGCGGATACCGCTCGCCGCAACGGTGCCGAACAGCACGATACCTGCGCCGCCGAGCACCGATGTCGGTACTGCCGCAATCACCCGCCCCATGAACGGCAACAGGCCGAGGATCACCAGGAAGACACCGCCAGTGGCCACCACAAAACGGCTTTTTATTCCTGTCACCGCCACCAGCCCGACGTTCTGGGCGAAGGCGCTTTGCGTGAAGGAGCCGAAGATCGGCGCAAACATGCTCGACAACATGTCCGCACGCAGACCGTTGCCCAGGCGCTTGGAGTCCACCTTGGTGCCGATGATCTCACCGACCGCGAGGATGTCCGCCGATGTCTCTACCAGCGTCACCATGACCACGATGCACATCGACAGAATCGCGGCGAAGTGGAACGTCGGCATGCCGAAGTGGAATGGCGTCGGGAAGCCGAACATCGGGCCTTGAGTGACGCTGGAGAAGTCCGCCATGCCAAGGAATACCGCCAGTACCGTGCCAATCACCATGGCCAACAGGATCGACAGACGCGAGATTGTGGAGCTGCCCACCTTGCTCAACAGCAACACCAGCACCAGCGTAACCGCCGCCAGCCCGATGTTTTGCATGCTGCCGAAGTCCGGCGCGTGGCTGTTGCCGCCCATGGCCCAGCGTGCGGCCACCGGCATCAGCGTCAGGCCGATAGTGGTGATCACAATGCCGGTCACCAAGGGAGGAAAGAACTTGGTAATTCGCGAGAACACCGGAGTGATCAGCAGGCCGATCAAGGATGCGGCAATCACAGCGCCAAGCACCGACTGGAAGCCACCCTCCCCGCCACTGCTGACGATCGCGACCATGGTCGCAACGCCGGAGAACGACACACCTTGTACCAGCGGCAACTGACAGCCAAAGAACGGCAGACCCAGGGTTTGCAGCAGTGTTGCCAGCCCCCCCGCAAACAACGAAGCAGCGATCAGCAAACCAATGTCTGCCGGCGAAAGCCCGGCTGCCTGGCCGATGATCAGTGGCACCGCAACGATACCGCCGTACATGGTCAGAACATGTTGCAGGCCGTAAGCCATATTCGCGCCGACCCCGAGATTTTCGTCCTCGGGCCGTTGGTGTGAAACATGGGGCGTTTTCATGGTGGGGGGGTCCCTGGTTTTTGTTATGCGCACACTGTATTCAATACTTGTGACAAATGTCCATAGAGTTGTATACAACTTACCAGTCACATAATGGATAGGTAGCCACCCAACCTTCTATCCCCCTGCTCGCATCCCCCCACAAATCCGGCAACACATCCCCGTCTGACCTTGCGTCATCACCCACTAGGCTGAAGTGCTCATGGCGACCGACGGTGTGGTCGCGCTCTTTTTTATACATATAAAGTATGCATAATTAAGTCATTCGACATTCAGTACGACAAAAGCAAGAACGCAGCCAACAAACTCAAGCACAAAGGTGTCAGCCTCGCCGAGACAGAACCGGTCTTTCACGACGAATGCGCACTGACGATTGAGGACAACGACCATGCAGAGCCACGCTGGATCACCCTGGGCCTCGACGGTAAGGGACGGTTGCTGGTCGTTGCGTACAGTTACCGCGAAGCCAATGTCATTCGAATTATTTCTGCGCGTGTCGCCACCCCAAGCGAGCGTCGCCAATATTCTATAGAGGCTTGATCGATGAAAGACGAATTTGACTTCTCTCAAGGCAAACGCGGCGCCGTGGCGTCCACCAAGGGTAAAACCCGCATCACCATCATGCTCGACGACGCGGTCATCGAGGCCGCTCGCACCGTGGCGGAAAACGAGGGGTTTGGGTATCAGACGGTGATCAATAACACCCTGCGCCACGCCTTGCTCAATGGCACAGAGAGTCAGGGCCCGGCCGAGTCAGGCCACTGCGGGCAGTTCAAGAAAGGTATTACCGCCGCCGACCTCAAGAGTCTTGAGAAAAAGCTGTCGGCGGCCGTCGGGGAGATACGTCGGGTACTGGAGCCAGAGGCGAAGCCCTAGGCTTCAGGCGGGGACAATCATCCGCCCCAGCGCGTGGCTCAGGCGCGGTTGTTGAGGCAGGCGAAGATCGAATTCCTGCTGCAACAACTCGATCAACTCATCAACATCCGTCACCTCCCGCCGTTCACTGGCGGAGCCCATGCGATGGATCGCGAAACTGCCGTTGTTCAGCGTCTTGCGCCAGCCGTTACCCGTGCGCGCGACCATAAGGCGTTGGCAGAACGGCGATTCCGGGTGGGTCGAGACGTACCAGTTGCCGATGGTGTAATCGATGTCTTCCTGGCGTTGCAGGTCAAACAGGTACATAGGGCGCCATTCACCTGCAACGTTGGCGCGCAGCATGTAGCCATCGGCACGGTTTTCGATGCGATACGGTTCGTGTGGCGTGGTTTGTTCGGCCTCAGTGTCGAGCATCAACGGTGCAGTTGGCACCATGCCACCGAAGCCGACATCGGTGATGTAGCGCACGCCATCCAACGTCACCAGACTCAGACGGTGCGTACGTGCGGTCCAAGTACCTTCAGGCTGATTCATCACTACTCGCCCACTGATGGCCCGGGCATCGAAGCCCAATTCAAGCAACAGGGCAAAAAACAGGTGATTGAGTTCGTAGCAGTAACCGCCACGGCCATCGTGCAGGACTTTCTGCTCTACAGAGGCAAGGTCGATCAACACCGGTTCACCGCCGATCGTCGACAGGTTCTCGAAGACAAACGCGCCCGTGTGGCGCAACTGCAATTGGCGCAGGGTCTCCAGCGTCGGCGGGGGTGGAGCATCGAAGCCGAGACGTCGCAGGTAGCGTTTCAGATTTGTCAGGCGTGGTTCGCTCATTGCCCAGTCCTTTTGCATATGGCTGCGGATAGCTCCGCCGATGGCTGACTAAAATAACCCCAAAAGATGCCGAGGCAATCCTTGAGACACAAATACCGCAGGCAATCGCACCAGTGCCAAGCCACTCAGGCGCGATTACGCAACCATTGCAAAAAGCCTTTTTTCGGCACGATGACCGGCGCGTCCTCGGTCAGGGATTGCGCTTTGTACAGACGGTAATCGAGCAAGGTTTGCATCGCGTCGCTGATGTCGTGGCGGGCATCCAGGCACGGTTTCAGGTAAGTCTTCTCGATGCGGTACAACGCGCAAAAGGTCTTGGCGGTAAACGTGGCGGGCACCGACGAATCGGAAAGAATGCCGGCCTCGCCGATCACTTCGCCCGGCCCCATGCGTGCGGACTCGAACGGTGCGCCATGGCGGGTCAGCGCCACAGTGACCACGCCGGATTCAATGATGTACAGGTGATCGCTGACCTCCCCTGCGCCCAGAATCTGCTCGCCGGCGCGGAAGGATTGCAGGGTCATGTTCTGGCTGAAGGTGTCTTTCTCTTCCTGACGCAACGTCGAGAAAATCGGTGAGCTGTCGAGCAACGCCCGCGGCCGCGAGAGATTGCCCGGCACGGCAGGCTCGGCCCTCGACAGCAGATTGACCCCGGATGCCTGCAAGTGCCGATACGCCAGGTCGAACAGTTGATTGCGCACCACACGTTTCTCGCCCATCGACGCGACGAAACCATTGATTTCGTACTCTGCCCCATCGCTGCCAGCGTTTTTGAGCGCCACACTCGGCGCTGGGGTGTCCAGAAGCTGACGACAGCCCTGCATCGCGCGCTCCAGCGCATCGATCACCGTGCTCGGTCGCGCATGCGGGCTGACTTGCACACTGACGGCCACGCCGAACATGTTGCTCGGCCGGCTGAAGTTGATGATCTTGGCCTTGGCCGCCAGCGAGTTGGGAATCACCGCCATGTTGCCTTGGCTGGTTTGCAGGCGGGTGGCGCGCCAGTCGATGTCGGTGACCCGACCTTCGGTGCCGTCGATGGAGATCCAGTCATCGAGTTGATACGGCTTGGTGGTGTTGAGGACGATCCCGGAAAACACATCGCTCAACGTGCTCTGCAAGGCCAGACCGACGATGATTGCCAAAGCGCCAGACGTCGCCAGCACACCTTTGACCGGCAGATCCAGCACGTAGGCCAACGCCGCAATGATCGCGATCAGAAAGATCACGGCACCCAACAAGTCTTGTAGCAAACGCCCAGTGTGCCCGACCCTCTGCATCATCACCGCGCCGATCAACACCGTCAGGGTGCGTGCGCCGAACAGCCACCAGGCAATCTGTAGCGCAGTCGCCGCCATGTGCAACGGTACATCGTCTGCCCAGGGTGCCGGCTCCATGGGGCTCAGGCCTTCGTTGAACAACAACACACTGAACACGCTGAAAATCAGCACCCGCACCAGCAATTTCCACTCACTGCCACGGGCGCTGATCAGACGCCACAGCCCGAGGTCGAGCAGGATCAGGATCAACGCGCAAAACAAAGGGTGTTCGGTCAGCAGAGACAGCATCAAACAACTCCGACGGGGGGCCAATCGCGAGAAGATCGCACAGATTGGGGACAGTGTAGGAGTCATTGATTTCAGAAAATGAGCACGACTTCACTGACAACAAGAAAACCTGTGGGAATAAGCTTGCTCCCACAAAGTTTTTGGCGATTAAGGCGTCAAGCGTGCATTCGACCAAACCGTCCGGACTGGAAATCGGCAAAGGCCTGATGAATTTCCTGCTCGGTGTTCATCACGAACGGGCCATGGCCGACGATCGGTTCGTCGATCGGCTCGCCGCTGAGCAGCAACACCACCGCGTCCTGGCTGGCTTCGAGGGTCAGTTGATGGCCGTGGCGCTCCAACAGCACCAACTGCCCTTCGCACGCGGCTTGCAGACTGTTGACTTGCACCGAACCTTTCAACACCACCAATGCGGTGTTACGGCCCTCGAGCAGATCGAGCGTCAGCAACTTGCCGGCGTTCAGACGCAAGTCCCACACGTCGATTGGCGTGAAGGTACGCGACGGGCCTTGATGGCCTTCGAACTCACCGGCGATCAGGCGCAGGCTGCCGGCGTTGTCCTTGAGCGCGATGTTCGGAATCTCGCTATCGAGAATCGTCTGATAACCCGGCGCGGCCATTTTGTCTTTGGCCGGCAGGTTGACCCACAACTGGACCATCTCCAGATTGCCGCCGGTTTTGGCGAAATTCTCGGAGTGGAACTCCTCATGCAAAATCCCGGAAGCAGCCGTCATCCATTGCACATCGCCGGGGCCGATGGTGCCGCCGCTGCCGGTCGAGTCGCGGTGCTGCACTTCGCCGTCGTAAACAATGGTCACGGTTTCAAACCCGCGATGAGGATGCTGGCCGACGCCGCGTCGCTCGGTGGTCGGAGTGAATTCGGCGGGACCGGCATGATCGAGCAGCAGGAACGGGCTGATGTGTTTGCCCATGCTGTCGTAGGAAAACAGTGTGCGAACCGGAAAACCATCGCCGACCCAATGGCCCCGAGGGCTGGTGTAGATACCGATGATGTTTTTCATGGAGGGCTCCAATAGGGTGAGTGAGGCGATGGATTAAGCTTAAATCCATGACCATTAATGCACTAGACGGCAAAAATCGGCCTCAGCGTTCTACCTCCTGAACGATTCGCTGGCGAAAGGCCCAGACAACACATACATCCGAAAAGATTCATGACCTGAGGTCAAAGGTGCTTTGTCCCACCAACGGTTTTTCTCATGGATGCAGACGCCGATACTCCTGTCCATCCCCACTGCAACCCTGGAGTCCTTCATGTCTGTTCCCGCTTTCGGTCTTGGTACGTTTCGCCTGCAAGGCCAGGTGGTCATTGATTCGGTGAGTACCGCACTTGAGCTCGGCTACCGGGTGATTGACACCGCGCAGATCTATGAAAACGAAGCCGACGTCGGCCAAGCCATCGCTGCCAGCGGCATCGCACGCGAAGAACTGTTCATCACCAGCAAGATCTGGGTCGCCAACTTCGCCAAGGTTCGCCTGATCGACAGCCTCAAGGAAAGCCTGCAAAAACTGCAGACCGACTACCTCGACCTGACGCTGATCCACTGGCCTTCGCCGGACGATCAAGTACCGGTCGAGGTGTTCATGGGCGAACTGCTTGAAGCCAGGCGTCTGGGCCTGACCCGGCAGATCGGTATTTCCAACTTCACCATCGACCTGATGAAACAAGCGATTGCTACCGTCGGCGCCGAGAACATCGCAACCAACCAGATCGAGCTGCATCCCTACCTGCAAAACCGCAAAGTGGCCGCGTTCGCCAACAGCCAGGGCATTCACATCACGTCGTACATGACCCTCGCTTACGGCGAAGTGCTCAAGGATCCCGTGATTCAACAAATTGCCGAACGCCTGCACGCCACCCCGGCGCAAGTCACGCTCGCCTGGGCCATGCAATCGGGGTATGCGGTGATCCCGTCATCGACAAAGCGTGCCAACCTGCAAAGCAACCTCGGCGCAACCACGCTGACCTTGAGCGACGCCGACATGGCGAAAATCGCCACACTGGATCGCGGCCATCGCCTGACCAGCCCCAAAGGCATTGCGCCCGACTGGGATTAACCGGCTCAGGCTTGAAGACGTTGCGCGAGGCCGTGCATGGCCGCGCGCAACGCATTGATCGCCACGATGATGACGACGGCTTCGGCCTCTCGACAAGCCAGCTCAAGATCAGCGCACGCCGACACCACCCGCTCCGCGCCCACCATCTGTGCTCCGCCCTTGATGTGATGGGCCAGCTCGCGCAGCCCAGCGTGGTCGTCCTCGGCGTTCAAATCGTCAAGTCGTTGCAGATCGTGATGCAGACTGTTCAACACTTCTTCACGCAGGCGCTCGATCAACGCGAGATCATCGCCGGCCATTTGCTCCAGTGTGCTCAAGTCGATTTCTGTCAGGGCAATATGCTCGGTCGAATCGACATCGCTCGCGCATTGGCTCGCGCCATTCAGGGCCTGCTGCAGATCGTGCAAACGGATCGGTTTGAACAGACATTCGTCCATGCCGGCTTCAAGACAGCGAACCTTCTCCTCGACCTGCGCGTTGGCGGTGAAACCCAGAATCAGGCAAGGTGCACGGCCGCTCGCGGCTTCTTCGTCACGGATTGATCGTGCCAGTTCATAGCCGTTGCGCCGGGGCATGTTGCAGTCGGTGATCACCACATCGAACGGCTGTGCCCGCCAACACTCCAGTGCTTGATGGCCGTCCTCGGTATCGACCGTGACATGCCCCAGCTCACTCAACTGCCAGCCTAGTAACAATCGGTTCACCGGATGATCGTCCACCACTAGAACGCTCAGGGCGTGTTCCGGCGCGCCCAGGGTTTGAGCGGTCGCCGGGTTCTGCGCGAGCGCGGTCAGCAGCGGCAACTCGAGACTGACTTCAACTTGCGTTCCGTGGCCGGGTTCGCTGTCTAGCCGTAACGCGCCGCCCATCATTTCGCAGAGGCTACGACTGATCACCAGGCCCAGCCCGGAACCGCTGCGCACCGATTGCGCGTTATTGCTGGCCTGAACGAACGGGCTGAACAGCCGTTGCCGATCCTGCGCGCTGATACCGATCCCGCTGTCTTCGATGACCACTCTCACTGCCAGTCGCTCGGCCGATGTTGCTGTCACCGCAAGCCACAAACGCACCTCGCCCTCCTCGGTGAATTTGATCGCGTTGCTCAGCAGATTCGACAGCACTTGCTTGAAGCGCGTCGGGTCAATCAACACATCGACGTCACTGCCGGCATCAAGCTCGATCTGCCACAGCAAGCGCTTCTGCCGCGCCAGCCCTTCAAAAACCCGGCATACCGACACCACCAGTTCACGCAGATTGGCCCGTTCGGGGGCCAGGGACAAATGCCCGTTTTCAATACGTGCAATGTCGAGAATGTCGCCGATCAGGGCCAGCAATTGTTGCCCGGCGTTGGAGGCCACCTGAATCGCCAAGCGATCAGTCACGCCTTCATCGGCCCTTTTCAGCGCCAGTTCGAGCATGCCGATCAACGCATTCATCGGTGTGCGGATCTCGTGGCTCATGGTCGCCAGAAAAGTGGTCTTGGCCCGATTGGCGTCGTCCGCAACGTCCTTGGCTTCCTGCAATTGCTGCAACCATTGCTGACGCTGGCGGATTTGCCTGCGCTGAAGACCGATCCAGACCAATGCCAGCAACAGCAGGCTCGCCGCAGCGACAAATCCCAGGACAATCATGCGGCGATGACGCAGCCAATAGCTATCCTCCACCACCACATCATGCCCCCAGCGCTCGACCAGTTCGTCCACCTGCTGCGGGGCGATGCTCAGCAGTGCCTTGTTCAGGATCGAATGCAGTATTGGCGCCTGCGGCGAAGTGGCCAGCGCGATACGGGCGGGTTGATCACCCACGGTACCGGTAATGCGCAGACGCGAGCGGTACTGGCGGGCAATCAGATAACGCGCCACCAGCAACGAGCTGACCGTCGCGTCCACTTGGCCTTTGGCGATCAGCGCCATACCTTCGGCGGGACTTTTGACTTCGACCAGGTGAATGGCGGGTACGCGTCCCAGCAGATAAGCGCGCAATGGGTGACCACGATAAATCGCCAGGCGCTTCCCCGCCAAATCGTCGAGATCGCGAGGGCTCTGCGCTGTGGCCGCACTGACCAGCACAAAGGGATTGTTCAGATAGGCCCGGGTGAACTGCAGTTCGGTTTCACGCTCGCTGCTGGGTGTCACCACGGGCAACACGTCAAGCGCCTCCATCTTCAGTTGCTCGATCTGACGGTCCAGCGAGCCCCCGCGCACGATCTCGAAATGCAGCCCGCTACGCTGGCTGATCAAGTTCAGCAATTGCGCCGAAAGCCCACTGAAACGGCCGTTTGCATCAAAGAACGTCAGCGGGGCGAAATCTTCGATGCCGCCGACTCGCACCACAGGGTGTTGGCCCAGCCATTGCTGCTCTGCGGTACTGAGTTGCACCTGCGTCTGTTCGGCCATCTCGGCGAGACCCGCGCTCCAACGCTGTTCTATGCGCAGACGATGCTCCATGGGAATGCTCGCCAACGCCTTGTCGACGAGGCGTCTGAGGCGCACATCGGTTCGCAACAGCGCAAAGCCGAACGGATTGGCATCGAGCCCCGACGGCCCAGCCAATTGCAAGTCGTTGCGATAATTGGTGTTGATCAAGTAGTTGGCACTGATGAAGTCGCCCAGATAAACGTCATCTGCGCCAAACGCCACTGCACCGAGGGCATCCATCGCCGAAGGGTAGCGCTGCACGAGCGCTTCGGGATAAAACGCCTGCACGTTCGCCAGCGGCAGATAGTCTTCGACCATGGCGACACGCTTGCCGGCCAGGTTCACCGGCAAGGTTTCACCGAGCCGGGTCACCAGCATCGGCTGGTCGTCAGCATAGGCCCGAGACAGAATGATTTTCGGGTCAGCGACCTCAAAACTGTTGGAGGTGCCCAACAGATCGACATCACCGCGCTTGAGCGCATCCATCACAGCATTGCGGTTGGCATAGCGCCGGACCTCGATGCCGATGCCGAGCAGTTGCGCCAGCAGATCGGCGTAATCGGCCGTGAGTCCTTCCAGCTCATGTTGATTGCGGGTTATCTCGAACGGCGGATAATCAGGCCCGGAAACGCCCATGCGCAACACCGCGTGCTGACGCAACCATTGCCGATCCTGCTCGTCCAGAGGAAGCTGGACCCTTTCCAGAGCGGTGCGGGTCAGCACCTCCAGCAACTGCGGCGGTTCACTCGCCCAACAAGCGGCCACAAGGCTCAGCCACAACCAGAAAATCCGTAATACCGGCCTCATGACCGGGCGCTCAGAGCAAATGATTGCGCTTGGCGAAATCGCGCAAGTGCACCGCCGAGCTGACCCCGAGCTTCTTCATCAGACGGGTTTTGTAGGTACTGACGGTCTTGTGACTCAGGTGCATGTCCTCGGCAATCGTCTTGTTGGCTCTGCCCTGCCCCAGTTGTACAAAAATGCTCAACTCCCGGTCGGAGAGTTGATCGACCATCTGCTTTTCCGTGGTTTGCACGGCGTTCAGTGCGCTGACATTGTCCGGCAGCGCGGAAAAATAGGTGTAGCCCGACATCACCGCCTGAATGGCTTTATGCAATTGTTGCAACTGGTTGGTCTTGGTCACGTAGGCCATCGCCCCCGCACGCAGACAACGCTCCTGGTAAAACAAGGGATCGTGGGAACTGAAGACCAGAATTCGGCAGTCAAGGTCGCTGGCCTTGATTCGCGCCAGTACATCCAACCCGTCAAGCACCGGCAAACGCAGGTCTAGCACGACCAGTCGGGGTTTGTGCTCACGGATCAATGGCAGCACCTCGTTGCCACTGGACGCCTCGTAGATCTGCTTGAAGCCCTCGGTTTGCAGCACGATTCGGATGGCGGCGCGCACCACCGGATGATCGTCGACGATCAGCGCTGACTTCATAACCACTCCCAGTGCAAAATCTGGCGATAGGACCACCGGCATGGGCTGATCCAGACTCAGTGGTTGCGCAGCGACTGTTGCACGGAACGGAAAGCGAATCACCTGTCAGACCTGACAGTTGCGGCAAACATTTTTTTATGCGTGAGCTCGACTTCGCACAAACTGATCCTGGTTCCAGGCTGACGATTGATGCTCGGCGGATGCCTCGACCCGCGACATCAAGTGCTTGATCGCTTGTGCATTGGGTAACGCGGCGTGACTGACCTGGACGTTTTCCTGGGCGAACCCCGAAGCCACCTGCAGCGGCGCCGAAGGATCGTTGTATATCAACGCGTGACGGACCTGCGGGTTTTCCAGCAGAAAACCCGGCAGGTCCAGTGAGCCGGCCGTCAGTTCGGCATTGATGACGACCACATCAAACGGTTCACAGCCGTACTCCACAAGGGTCAGCAACTCGACAAGGCTCTGCACAGGGGCAACACGGTAGTAATCGAGGCCATTGAACAGACGTTCGACGTTCATCCGGTGAAAATGCTGCGAGTCGGCGATCAAGATGCGCAGGGTTTTATTGATCATGCTCGATCTCCTGGTGGTGACGGTTTCTGAAGGCGGCAAGCCTACGCAAGCCCCGAGACGTTATCTGTAAGAAATTTCCTAAAAAACCGCTCATTTTTCCGAGCTCTGCACCACGCTGCGCTGCTGCAGCCACCTCAACAAATCGGCCCCTGCCATCGGCCGTGCGTACCAGTAGCCCTGACCTTGCGCGCAACCGAGTGCCAGCAGTTCACGGCGCTGCACATCGGTCTCGATGCCCTCGATCACCACTGTCATGCCCAGGGTTTCGCCCAGCGCCAGCGTGCTGCTGATCGCCGCCCGGCAACGTGGCTCGTGCTCAAGGTTACGAATGAAATCAGCGTCGAGCTTGATCTCGTTGAAGGGCAACTGACACAAGCGTTGCAGTGAGGAGAATCCGGCACCGAAGTCATCAATGGACAAGCGACAGCCCATCATTCGTAAGCGCACCAGGCTTTCCAGGCTGGTGGCCGGTGCTTCCAGCAGGCCGCTTTCGGTCAGTTCGAAGGTCAGATTTGAACCGGGAGCCGCGTGACTGGCCAGTATGTTCCGGATGGTTGCCGTCAAATCGCTGCTGGCGAGTTGAGAGGCCTGCAGATTGAACGCCATGTTCAACACAAAGCCTTGCGCCCTCGCGCTGCACTGCAACGTCAACGCCTCATTTATTTGGCAAAACAACAACTCGTCGAGCAAGCCGCAGCGCTCCAGCACAGGCATGAAAACCGCCGGCGAAATGATCCCCTGCGTCGGATGCTGCCAGCGGCACAGGACTTCGACACCACTGACTTCTCCGGTCAGCAGATTGAATTTGGGTTGATACCAGGCTTGTAACTGCCGCTCAGCCAAGGCCTCGCGGACCGCGTCTTCGTTGGCCAGCGTGTTGGCGCTGATCGGTGGCTGCTGACTGACCGGCCTGACGAGGGCCTTTCTCAACAAATCCTCCAACACCTGCACATGCAATGGTTTGCCCACATCACCCAACAACTCGAGTCCAAGCAACGTCACCATTTGATGCACCGCCCGACGCAGATCCGCCGACAACGAGCTGCTGATGATGACCGACTTGACCTGCCCCGACGCGCCCACCCGCTGCAAAAACTCGAGGCCGTCCATGCCCTCCATTTGTAAGTCGCACAGGGCAACATCCACCGGCCCGACGGTTTCCAGCACCGCCAGGGCCTGGGCGCCGTCACTGGCCTCGAACACCTCTCGGCATCCCAGCGATTGGAGCATGCTCACCGCTACGGAACGCTGGAAGGTGTGATCTTCTAGAACCAGGACACGGAGCGGCAAAGTGGGCATGGCGATCGACTCATCTGTTGAGGGGCAACACAATTTTGTGGAATCAGAGGCCTGAATACTCTAAGAAAGATCCCAAAATGCGTAGGAAATTTCCTAAGCGCCAAGAGACATCAGCACGGCGTCCAGGGACTGCCGGTCAGGCGTCTGTATGAGGCTCAATTGACGTCGCTGGCTGGCATGGATCATCTCAGCCCTTAACTGACCCCGACGTGCGTCATAGATCACACCGTGGCGAATCTGCGGGTTGCTGAGGAAGAATCGCACCGGATCAATCCCCGTAGCCGCTAACAGTTCGCCATTAATGATCATCAGTTCAAAGCCTTCGAAAGGATCGTGCGAGTAATGAGTCAAGCCCAGCAACTCCCGAAAGGACTGCGCGGGAGTCAGCCTGCGGCAACCCAGCTCCTTGAGAGACTTCTCGATTCTGCTACGCAGATAAGGCTGATCTTCGACGATCAGGATTCGCCAGCATTTGTAGGGCATGTGATTTCAACAATGGCGTGAAGGTAGATCACGCTAATCAAAAGGCTCGACGATCTATGTAAGAAAGTTCTGAAAATCGCCCCAGACGCATACGAATTCCCTTAATAAAGACGCGCCGGGACTACCCGGCGCTGCCTTTTTTCTTACCAGAGATAGCGATAACCCAAGCTGACACCGAACGGTTGTTCGATACCGTTGCCCTTGGCGTACTCGGCATCCAGAGAAATCTTGCTTTTCTCCGTGACTTGCAACACGCCACCGAACCCGACTTCCACACGGCTACCCGGCAATTTCGCATCGAATTTATTGCCGTTGACGGTGACCTTGCTGCTGCCCGCGTGCTCGGTAATGAAGGATGCTTTGACGTATGGCTGGGCCTTCATACCGTTACTCAGTTCCAGACTGCGACCAAAGAGCGAACCGACACGACTTTGCAGCGAATTCAGATTATCGGTCTTGACCCGCAGACCGTTGCTGGCGGTATAGCTCGCGCCCTGAGTCTGAGTGGCCGTGATTTCCACCTGCGGCTCAACGAACCAGCCATCTTTGAGCGCGATGCGTTTGCCGATCTCGATGTCGGCACCCACACCATTGGTGCTGTAGGAACCTTTTACCGAATTACCCAGATTGCTCGGGGTTTTGATGTCGTTATCGAAGCGGCTGTACTTCAACACGCTGTCCACATAGACGCCGTTGTCGTTCAAATAGGTGGCATAGAGGCCGAACATGCGGCTATCGATCTCACCCGAGGCGCCCTCGCCGAAGTTCAGGTCCGAACGGGCCGTGCCGACCATGGCACCGACATAGACTTTGCCGCTGTCGATCGCGAATGCCTTGTCGGCACCGATTTCCAGACCACTAACGTCCTGGGTGTAAGCACGGCTGGAGTTCTCGCTGACATCGAAGCGCTTACCGATGGCACGCGTCCAGATACCACCGTCGTCCTGCCCCATGCGCAATTCACCCAGACGTTTGACCAGCGCATTCATTTGCGCACTCCACAGACTGGCGCCAGCCGTGTGCGCGGCGATGGCGGCGTTAGTGCCCTTTGAGAGGTTTTCCGGCCGTGGGTTGACCGGCGTCGGCGGCGTCACCGGATCCAGTGGTTTTGCTGGATCGACAGGCGTCACTGGATTGACAGGTGTTACCGGGGCGACAGGCTGTTCTGGATCGGCAGGCGTGACCGGAACGACGGGATCGCTGCTGCCACTGGCCAGCACCCAGTCATCACCCTGTTGCTGCAAGGTGTAGCGGAACGCGCCGGCATCGACATGGCCACCGTAGAGTCCAAATTTCGCACTGCCGCCCTGGGTATCGACCAGCACCATACGCCCGTCAATAGCCGCGGGTTCATGACCGGAGTCGCCCACGATCAACGTATGATCGCCACTCGCCAGGCCAGCCTCCTGCACCACCAGCAAATCACTTTGCTGATTGGCGATATCGGTGTTCATCAGGATGTTGCCGCTGCCGGACAATGCATTGACAGTGAATGTCTTGAAGCTGCCATCCGTACTTGGCACAAAGGCAACACTGCCGCCATTGAGCGTCAGGGAGTCAACGGTTTTCACGCCGTTCTCCATGACATTAACGGTACCGCCTGCGTCCGCGACCAGCCCGTTGGCCTGCGCGCCCTTGTACAGATTGATTCGCCCGCCATTGCTCACGGTGCTGTTGTTGACCGTGGCGGTGTCATAGACACTCTGCAAGCCACCGTCGATGCGTGTACCGGTTGCCACCGTGCCGCCGAACATGCCTATTTGCAGACTCTGCTCCCCACCGCTGTTGATCAGGGTGTCTCGCGCCACGCCCTGATTGGTCAACACCTGCAGCCCGCCACTATTGATGACGGTGTCAGTTGCAGTGCCCCCGACAGTCAGAGTCTGAACGCCATTCTGATTGATCACGGTACGGTTGGCCCGCCCTGTCGTGGTTTGCACCGTCTGTGCGCCACCGTTCAGAATAGTGTCGTTGGCCACACCGGAGATGCCCACCACCTGTGAGCCGCCGGCGTTAACGATGCTGCGGTTGGCAATGCCACTCTGAACGTTCTGGACGCCGTTGACAGTGGCGTCATTCGACACGCCGTTCTGAAAAACCGTCTGACTCCCGGTGACTGCGATCAACGTGTTGTTGGCCGTACCGTTGGTGCCAATATTCTGCGTGCCACCGACCACTGTTTCACCATCGACTACCGCGCCGTTGTTGACGGTTGAAGTGAACGCGTTCGCCTGTACCGGCAGCAACAGGAAGATAGCCAGCGCAAGGGGCGAAAGCGTCAGTGCAGGGTTCTGTTTGGAGTTGATCGTCTTCATGTTCAGTACCTCGTTCTTACTGCCGGGTCGACAGTGGAAATGCCAATGGCATAGGGGCTGAGCAGCGACTGATGGAAGGCCGGCGGCTCAGTTGAGGTCTGTAATTTAGAGATCGAAGAGAACTTGCTGAGTAGGAAATTTCCCTACATTTGTAGGAAATTTCCGAAGCAAATGAGCGGTATCACAAGCATTCGTCTAGCGTAAGTACAACACTTGCAGCAAACCCGCTCTCCTCACGAGAGAGCGGGTATCCGGCTTTACGGGTGCAATCAGTGGCGCGCGCCCACCACCTCTGCTCCATTGGACAGAATCACTTCGACCCGCCGATTGTGCTGGCGTCCTGCCGCGCTGCCGTTATCGGCCACCGGGAATTCCTCGCCAAAGCCCTGAGTCACGATACGCCGACGATCCACCCCCAATTGCGACAACGCACTGGCGACAGAAGACGCGCGGCGCTCGGACAACACCTGATTGGCGGCCTCGTTGCCGACGTTGTCGGTGAAGCCCTCCACCCGCACTTTGCGCTCCGGGTTACTGGCCAGGAAGTCGGCCAGGTGCTGGAACTGACGCTGGCTGCCGTACTTCAAATCAGCCTTGCCGGTGTCGAACAGCACGTCACCGAAGGTCACCACCTCACCCCGATCCGTCTTCTTGGCTTTCAGTGCTTGCAGGGCCTTGAGCTGCTGGGTACGGACATCGAGCTGCACCTGAGTGCGTTCGGCGTCGATTTTCTTTAGGCCGGCCTCCGCTTGGCGACCGACAATGGTCTGCTCGGCCGCAGCAATTTTCTGGCTGGCCAGATAAGCCAACTGATCAACATCTGGGGCCTTGCGATCCTTGAGGGAAGCCTGATCGGCCTTGTTCAGCGCAGTGAACGCGTCCTTGGTTTCGATCGCCGCGAGCGTGTTTGACTCGGCTTTTTGTTGCAGCGCGGCGAATTGCGCACGGGCTTGCAGCAATTGCGGGTTTTCCGGCGGTGTGGCGCAACCGGCGAGCATCAGGGCAAACAGGGAAACGGCTGGCAGTAATTTGAAAGTCTGCATGGGGCTTTTCCTTATTGAGCACTGGCAGGCGGATTGAAACCGGTAACCGGGTCTTGCAGCATTTCCTGCTTGAGCACCTGGATGCCGCTGCGGGCGTCTGTCAATTGCTTCTGCCACTTCACAGCTCGCGCCTTGCGTTCGGCCAGGTTGGCATCAGCTTCGATCTGCTCGGCCAGCACTTTGGCTTGCGGGTAATTTTTCTCGCCCAGGGCGCGCTCCATCAGGAACATCTTGTCCTGCGCCGCCTTCATTTCCAGTGGGGCATATTGGGTCGCATCTGCCGAAACGGCACGATTGACCGCCTCTTTGGACAGCGAAATCTGTTGCTCCGGAATCGGTGCGCTGGCACAGGCACTCAAAGCTGCCGCTACAACCAGCACGCTGACCGACAGTCGCGCACGGGAAGACAGATGTTGAAGGTTCATCAACTGCTCCAAACAATAAAAAGTAGGATGACACGCAGCGCGAAGGGGAGTCGGCGTTACCGAGAATCAGTGCCCCTGCTCGTTGCGTACGGCGCTTCGACAGGGGCCGTCAGCGTTGCGCTGATGGCCCCTGTTGATCGCCCGTTGTCTGAATCAGCCTTACGCTGAGTCCACTGCACGTTAACGAGGGAGGGTCATTGGCGAATGTAGGAAAATTCGCAAATATCGACGTTCAAAACGAAAAAGATCCAGCGAACCGCGATCAGTTCGCCAGGTAGGTTTCCAATTGCGCGGCGAGGTGTTCCATGGCTTGCTGCAGGGCGTCCACCGCCTCAGTCAACACCGCCGAATCCAGACCTTCGCTGGCGGTTTCCAAGGCCTCACAGGCCTGAATCAGCGACTGCGCCTTGATGATCCGCGCGCCACCCTTGACCCGGTGTGCAAGGTCAGCCAACCCTGGCAAATCATGCTGCGTGAACAGTCGCATGAGTTTGGCCATGTCGTCGTCATTACTGGTGGCCAGATCCGTCAGCAGGCTCTTGATTGACGCCCGGTCACCGCGGGTCAGTTGCTCAAGACTGCTCACGTCAAAATCAATGCCACCCTCCGCGTTGCCGGTATCCTCTTCTTCGGTTACAGGTCGGACATGAGGCGTTATCGAAGCCAATCGCGCGTTCAGATCCTTGAGGCTGATGGGCTTGAACAGGCAATCGTCCATGCCCGCCTCTGCACAACGCAACTTCTCCTCGGCCTGTGCATTGGCGGTGAAGCCCAGCACCAGGCTGCGTGGCAACGCTCGTGCGGTTTCTTCGTCGCGTATCGCCCGCGCCAGCTCGTAGCCGTTCATGATCGGCATGTTGCAATCGGTGATGACCACATCAAAAGACTCGTTGCGCCACGCCCGCAAACCATGGGCGCCGTCCTCAGCGTCCGTGACCCGGTGCCCCAGATAAGTCAGTTGCTGGGACAACAACAAACGGTTGGCCGGATAGTCATCAATCACCAGGATATTCAGCGCCCGACTGACCGTAACCGGTTCAATCTCGGCCACCGCAACGCGGGCCAATGGCTGCAAGGTGGGTAAACTCAGGCGCACCTCAATCTGTGTGCCCTGCCCCAGCGCACTGTGCATCGTCAGCGAGCCACCCATCATTTCGCACAAGGTGCGGCTGATCACCAGACCCAGCCCGGAACCGCCCTGCACAGACTGGCCATGGTTGCCAGCCTGGGTGAACGGCGTGAACAGCCGTTGCTGGTCTTCCACGGATATCCCGCGACCACTGTCTTCGACCCGCAGACATAGCGCCAACCGATCCTGGTCAATCGCAGGTTCTACCCGCACACGCAATACGACGTGACCCACCTCGGTGAACTTGATCGCATTGCTCAACAGGTTCGACAGCACTTGCTTGAAGCGCAGCGGATCAATCAAGACGTCTACGTTGGCCAGCGCATCCAGATCCAGTTGCAGGCGCAGTTGTTTTTGTCGCGCCAAGCCTTCGAATATCCGCACCACCGACTCGATCAGCTCACGCAGATTGGCCCGCTCCGGAGCCAGCGACAACCGGCCGGATTCGATCCGTGCGATGTCGAGAATGTCGCCAATAAGATCGAGCAAGCCCCGCGCCGCGCCCGAGGCCACCTCAATGGCGAAACGATCCATGACGCCCTGATCGGCTTTTTTCATGGCCAGTTCAAGCATCCCGATCACGGCATTCATCGGTGTGCGGATCTCATGACTCATCGTCGCCAGGAACGTGGTCTTGGCGCGGTTGGCATCGTCGGCGCCGTCTTTGGCGATGCGCAACTCGTGCAACAGTTGCTGGCGTTCGCTGACGTCGATCCAGCCGGAAATCATCCCGCTGACTTCGCCATCACTGCCACGGTAAGGCAGCATCCAGTGATAAATAGTCAGCAGACGACCGTCTGCCAGACTGAGCTTGCGATCCTCAACTCGCGGCACGCCTTCATCCATGACTTGCCGGTAATCGTTCGCATAGCCCTGCGCCTCGATAGCGTCACTCAGCACGCCGTCGGTCACGGTTTTACCGATCACGGCTTCGCGTTCAACGCCAAACACTTGCAGGTAACCGCTGTTACACGTCACCAGCCGTCCTTCGCGGTCGCGCACATAGATCGGGTGCGGCGTGCCGTCGATCAACACGCGCATGAACTCCATCTGGTCGTTGAGGGCGATTTCAGCCTGGCGCCGCTTGCGCATCAGCATGCGCAGGTAAGCAATCCAGCCGAACGCCACCAGCAACAACACACCGGCGATGACGAACCCTTGAATGATCGTGCTGCGATGGCGCAGCCAATAACTGTCGTCGACCACCACTTCAGTGCGCCAGCGGTTGGTCAGCTCATCCATTTCTTCAGGGGAAATGCTCAACAGCGCCTTGTCGAGAATCGAGTACAACTCCAGCGCACCGCGATCGGTCGCCAGCGCTATACGCGCCTGCTGAGTCCCTACGGTGCTGGTGATTTGCAGCCGGCCGCGATACTGGCGGGAGATCAAGTAACGGGCATTGAGCAAGGAATTGATCGCACCATCGACCTCGCCCTTGGCAACCATGTTCATCGCATCGGCAGCATTTTGCGCCGTCACCAGGTGCACCCGGGGAAACTGCTCCACAAGGTATTCGCGCAACACGTTGCCGCGAATCAACGCCAGACGCTTGCCGGCCATTTGGTCCAGGGTCTGGGGAGCGCCCTCGCCGCTGGCCGTAACCAGTACGAACGGGTTGGTCAGATAAGGTCGGGTAAAACGCAAGGCACCTTCACGCTCGGCACTGGGGGTAAACGCGGCGAGCATGTCAGCCTTGCCGCTGGTCACCAGATCGACCAGGTCAGCGACTGACTCGGCCCGTTGTACGTCGAACTTCAGGCCGGTGCGCAGGCTGATTTTGGCCAGCACATCGGCACTGATGCCACGAAAATTGCCTTCATTGTCGAAGAACGTCAGCGGAAGAAAGTTCTCATTGATCGCCACGTTTATCCTGGGGTGACGCTCCAGCCAGCGTTGCTCGCTGACGCTGAAGTGCAGGGTCTGTCGCCCGGGCATGGTCGCGCCCCCCGCACTCCATCGGCGCAAAATACTCATGCGCTCAGTGGTGGGAATCGTGTCCAGCGCTGCATTGAGGATACGCAACAGTCGGTCGTTGCCACGAGACACAGCAAAGCCGAATGGCTGCACTTCCAGCCGCGAGAAATCACTGAGCTGCACGTTATTGAGGTAATTCTTGCTGATCAGGTAGTTGGAGCTGATCGAGTCGCCCAGGTACACGTCCGCCTGACTGAACGCCACCGCACCGATAGCGCTCAAGGTTGAGGGATACAACTGGATGGTGGCCTTGGGATAGAACGCCTTCACCACTTCTGGTGGCAAATAGTGATAGAGCATCGCCACACGCTTGCCAGCCAGATCCACCGGCAGATCCTGGTTCTCGCCGATGCGGGTCAGCAACGTCGGCTGATCGTCGGCGTAGGGCCTGGACACTGCCAGGTCGGGATCAACTGCCTCGTAACCATTGGCGGTGCCAAGCAAATCGATCTCACCGTTTTTAAGCGCAGCCAGCACCTCGTCGCGCGACTCAAACCGGCGCACCTCGACCTTGATATGCAGCAACTGAGCGATCAACTGCGCATAGTCGGCCGTCAGACCTTCGTAGTCATTGTCATTGGTGGTAATGCCAAACGGTGAGTAATCGGGAGCCGAAGCGCCCAGCAACAATGCTTTGCGATGCCGCAACCAGCTCCAGTCCGACTCGTCGAGTGAAACCGCATATTCATCGACCGTCGAACGCCCAAGCAATTGCAATGTTTCAGGCTCAGCGGCAAAAGCATTGCCGGCTAGCAGCAAGCCAGACAGCAACAGCCCCGCAAAGCACTTTCTGAAAGAAGTATTCATCTAGACAAGGTTATTGCGCTTGGCAAAATCGGCGAGGTACACCACCGATTTGACCTTGAGCTTCTCGATCAGCCGGGTCTTGTAAGTGCTGACGGTTTTGTTGCTCAGCAACATCGCTTCACCAATTTCCTTGTTGCTCAGCCCGTTGGATAACTGTTGCAGGATCGTCAGCTCACGATCGGACAGGCTCTGGATGAGTTCAAGATCGGTGGCATCAACATCGCTTCGCCGCACCGAACTGGTGGCCAGATTGGGAAAGAAGGTATAGCCGTCCATCACAGCCTTGATGGCTTTGATCAGCTCATCAAGATCGTTGGTTTTGGAGATATAGCCAGCGGCGCCGGCCTTCATGCAGCGCATGGAATAGAACAGCGCCGATTGCGAGGTCAGCACCAGCACCTTGCTCGACAGCCCCAGTGCACTGATACGCGAAATCACTTCCAGCCCATCGAGCTTGGGCATGGCGATATCCAGAATAATCAGGTCCGGAGCGTGTTCACGGGCCAGTTGCACAGCGTCGGCGCCGTTGTCCGCCTCGGCCACGACGTCGAACTGTTCCTGTTTGAGCAGCATCTTGACCGAAGAGCGAATGAACGGATGATCGTCCACAACTATCGCTTTAAGCATAAAAACCTCTGGAGAGCACGCCGGCAACCGACATCGTCAAGGCCATGAGTGTGAGTGGGACAGCAAGCCATTCGGTGCGTGCGGCAAAAATACACGAGCGCGAATGAAGTGTAGGAAAATTCTGCAGCCATATAGGAGCAAACGGTGAAAAGTTCACCGTGCGCTTTCCAGCGTTTTCAGCCACTGCAACAAATCGTGCCCATTCATGGGCCTGGCCAGGTGAAACCCTTGGCCGGTCTCACACCCCAGTTCCAGCAGCCCCTCGCGAATCCGCGGACTACTGACCCCCTCAATCACCAGCCTCATGTCCAGCGACTGCGCCAGCCCCTGCGTGCAGGTCACCATGGCACGATTGCGCTGGCGATCCAGACGCTGGACGAAGCGTCCATCGAGCTTGATCTGATTGAACGGTAACTGGCAGAGCAGCTTGAGCGAAGAGAAGCCCACCCCGAAGTCATCGACCGACAAACCGCAGCCCAACAGTCTCAATCGCAGGAGGTTTTCATGGATGCCGGGGGCGCTGTCGAGCAAGCCGTTTTCCGCGAATTCGAACATCAGCGTCGAGCCCTTGAAGGCATGTCGCTCGAGTGCCCGTTTGATGTGCTCGATCAGTTCACCGTTCGCCAGTTGCGAGGCATGCAGGTTGAACGCCAGCGTCAGGTTGACGCCTTGGCGACGCAAGATCCCCATCAGGCTCAAACCCTGTTCCAGCAGGTGTTTGAACATCTGGTCAATCAAGTCATACGCCAGCACCGCCGCCAGGAACTCACTGGGCAGCAACACACCCCGCGCCGGATGCTGCCATCGCGCAAGCGCTTCGACGCCGACGGCTGCGCCGGTCTGAAGTTCGACCTGCGGTTGAAACCAGGCACGGAACTCGCCCAACGCCAGCCCACGCCGCACTTCCTCTTCAGTAGGCAGCTCTCTGCGCAGCATGTTCGGCACCGGCACTGCCCGCGCGCGGCTGTAGCGGTGCAACAAACGATGCACCGAGCGCAGTTGAATCGGTCGACGGAGTATCCCCAGCAGTTGCAGCCCGGCCAACGATTGCATGTGCCCCAGCGCACGATGCAACTCCGGCTGCAATTCGCTGCACAGCACCACCGCGCGCACCATGCCGCTTTGACTGGCGCGCCGCAGAAACTCGAGGCAATCGAGTCCGCGATCAGTCAGGTCGCACAGCACGATGTCGACGCCGCCATAGAGGTGCATCTGCACCATCGCATGTTCGCCATCTGTGGCTTGGACCACGTCGTGTACGCCCAGGCGCTGCAACATCTTGACCAGCACGCTGCGCGCAAAACCTTGATTTTCCAACACTAGAATACGCGGGGAAGCCATCGTCAATTCATCGCTTAATCGAGCTGAGAGCAGGCATATTGGCGATAGCCAAAAGCGTGCTGCGAAGGACTTATCCGACAGTCATGTAGGAAATTTCCCAGAGATAACGCCTGCAAAAAAATGCCGCCGTTGGCGCCGGCGGCGTGCCTCAGTAATAGATGATCTGCACCACCATGATTGCCTCGAAAGGCCCGACCTTGGGATCGCCCAACGATACGACCGAAGCGCTGAACGGCACGTCGATATGAGTCACGTCCGCCGGGAAATTGACCAGCGGAAAGGGTTCGTTGATCGGTACCAGTTGGTTGCGTGAATCGCGCACCTGAATGCCGAACTGGCTATCACTGGCCGGCACGATGGTGTAATCACCCTGCTGCTGAGTGGTGACCAATGTGGCGCCCAGGTTGATCGCCGTGCTGCATCGTTTCTCCAGCGCCAGGCTGAAAGGCCGGGTCGGATTGGGCGGTGAGAGGCCGTTGGCGGTTTTCTGGATGACCCCGAAATCGACGATTCCCGGCTCAGGGGTTACGGTCACATCAACACTGCAAGCCGTGCCGACAATGTTTTGCAGGCCGCTGAGCTGAAAACGGAAATTGCCAAACGGATTGCCTGGCCCGCCGTTGAGTCCATATAACCCGTCGAACTGGAAGACGTCGTACGTATCTTGTGAGGGCCGCTGCAGCGGTAACAGCCCGCGTTTGCGGATGACCACCTGAAACGCGATGCTCGGACTGACCAACGAACACGGCAACATCTCTGCATCATTGGAGGCCGAGGGGCAGCCCCGTGAAACAAAACCGGTATTCACCCCTTGGGTCGGGTTGGCGCTCCAGTCACCGTCCCAGGCTGCCACCCCCTTGTACACCAGACCAAATTCAATACCCCAGGGTGTCGCGTTCAATCCAGCCGGGTTGCCGTAGAAATAGATCGGGTCGTCTTCGGCAAAATGGATGTCGTGAACCTTCCAGCACTTGGCGGGCACCACATGCGTTTTCGAGCGCCAGATGATCGTACCGTCCGGCACCGTATCGGGCACCGACACCGGGCCGATGTATTCACTCAGGTACGAGCCGTCATTCAGCGATTTGCACAACATCGCCCAGGACGCCTGAGAAAACATCAGCAACAGCATCGCCAGACAAAGCCTGAGCGGCGTGCGCTTCATGGCTTGACGCCCGTGCAGACGTTTGCCACGCACTTGAACAGCGAATCGGTCTGCCCTCCGAAGTCGTTCATGTTCGACACACGCAGCGAGGTGAACGCCGTGCTGGTCAATGGAAAGCGTGCGTTGGCGTAGGGCGCGATCATGATCGTGTCGATCGGCATCCGGGTCTTTTGCTCACCGGCCAGCAGCCCGACCACGGTGATGTGAAACGGCGTCGGGTTCTCCACCGAAAGCTGTTTAGTGCCCGGATCGATTTTCAGCTTCAAGCCCAGCGCCAGATCATCTCCGCGCTCGCGTTTGACCGAGGCCGGGCGATAGAACAGCTTGATCTTCGACTGCAAGGCGATCTGCATCGAATTGACAGCCTGAGTCTTGGGTGGAATCTCGCGCACGTTGAGGTAAAACACCGATTCGCGATCTTTGGGCAACGCCAGCTCAGGCAGTTTCACGATGCGCAACACACTGCTTTCACTGGGTTCAATGCGCTGCAATGGCGGCAGCACCATGAACGGCGACGTGACCTTCTGGCCGGCTTCGTTTTCGATCCACGACTGCACGACAAAAGGCAACTGCGCGTTCTTGTTGCTGAGCGTGACGCTGACTGACGGCGCGCTCTCCTCGAACACGATTCGCGTTCGGTCCGGCACCACCGCCGCGTTGGCCAATAACGGAACACACAGGCCTGCAATGAGGCCCAAACGATTGAACAGGCCACGGGTTGTGGACAATGAAAGAGATTGCATAAAGGTTCTCCGCAAGGATAAAGGCCGGGTCAGGTTCAAGCCCGGATTAAAGGCAGCGCACGGGTTTGGCGATGTTGGTCACGACGTCTTCTTCAGGCAGTGCGGCCAAGGCACAACGATTGACGTCGTCCCACACCGCGACCAACTCAGCCTGCGCTTTGACGCCCAGCAGATAAGTCACCCCGCCTTCACCGACGATGCCCACTTCCTTGTTTGTGTGTTTGTCCTGCACCGACGCGCCGAAAGGCACCGGTTTGCCATCAGATCGGGTCAACGTCACGTAGGCGTTATGCCCACGGGCGGTGGAAAAATTCACATAGCCGATAGCGCCCTCGGTCAGCGCCAGACGCTGGATCGGGTTTGAGACTTCGGTGTTGAGCGGCAATTTTTCCATGTTGATCCGCGCTTCATAGGCCTGGAACGATGGCAAACCGTCCATCACCGCGTAACCGGCCTGGTTGGAGCGTGTCTGACCACTGAACGCCACGTCCGGCACGCCATCGGTCGATACCAGCAAACGGGTATCGCCATTCGAACCGTTGCCATGGGCCGACACGCCATAGCGGGTGGCGACCAGCGAACTGTCGAACTCGCCGGTCAGCGAACGGTAGGTGCTGCCATCGGTGGTAGCAGAAGCGTTGGCCCGATAGGTGGATGCTCGTTTGCCGACATAAGCATTGACGTAGCGGTTATCACCGATCCCGCCATACACCTGATAATTCAGGCCATCGCCGTCGTCGTG
Organism: Pseudomonas sp. NPDC087615; assembly: GCF_044743445.1. Taxonomy (NCBI): domain Bacteria; kingdom Pseudomonadati; phylum Pseudomonadota; class Gammaproteobacteria; order Pseudomonadales; family Pseudomonadaceae; genus Pseudomonas; species Pseudomonas sp. NPDC087615. Next base: position 48,278 of record NZ_JBIUWM010000010.1, read on the forward strand.
GCTATACCCGACGTTGCCCGACGACGCCCCGGTCCCCGAGCGCTGCATGTTGCTCGACAGCATCGAGTTACCGCCCAGCGGAATGGAAACCCCGAGATAGATCTGCGAGTCGTTCTGCCGCGTATTGCGGGTTTGATACGCGGACAGGTTGGCATTGATGTTCTTGACGTTGCCGATTGAAAAACTGCGCGCCAGCGACAGACCGAAACGCTCGGAGGGCGCCGCGTCCCAATAGGTGGAATGGTCGTAGGAGACACTCGTCGACAGCCAGGAAAAATGCTTGGCCAGCGTCACCGAATAGCGCTGTTTACCCGAGTTCAGCGAGTAGGAATCAGGGTCGCCGACAAACTGCGAGAAGTTGGTAAACGTCTTGTCTGAAAAGCGATAACCGAGAAACCGCAGGTCTGTGCCAATGGCATCAAAACGCTTGGAATAGTTGATCCGGTACGAGTTACCCACCACCGTTTCGCCACTCCAGCGCAACTTGGCCCGCGAGGTGGTGACATCTGCCGACAACGCGCCGAACACGCCCAGATCCTTGCCGACGCCGATGGCATCCGACAGGTAATCCGAGGCTGCAAGCACGCCGCCATACACCGTCCAGTCCCGTGGCAAACCGTAGGCCAACTCTGAAGCAATAAACCCGGGCTCGGTGCCGCCGGCACCGTTGAGCCGCGGCTGCCCGGCCGAGACCTTGTAGCGCAACTCGCCCTCGCGGGACAAAAACGGTACCGCCGCCGTGGTGACCGTGAAGGTCTGTTCGGTACCGTCCTCTTCGCGCACGGTGACATCCAGCGTGCCCTGGGCGCTGCTGTTCAAATCCTGAAGGCTGAATGCGCCAGGCGTGACCGTGGTCGAGTACAACACTCGGCCCTGCTGCGACACGGTCACGGTCGCGTTGGTCCGCGCCAAACCACTGATCAACGGCGCATAACCGCGCAGACTGGGCGGTAACATGCGGTCGTCGCTGCTCAACGTGGCGCCACGCAGGGCAAACGTATCGAACACATCGGAGTTCAAATAATCTTCGCCCACCGATAGCTTCGAGCGAATGGCCGGCAAGGCGCGATAGGCATAGAGACGGTTCAACTGGAACGCTTTGCTGTTGATGTCACCGCTCTGCTGACCGGACTCTTGCCGGGCCTGGTAATCGGCACGAATCCGCCAGGCGTCAATGTTCACCCCGGCGGTGCCGTAACTTTGCAACGAGCGGGAATCACCGGACGCCGTGGACTGGCGGCTGTTGGCGATCACCCGGTAATCGAGCAATGCACCGTCCAGCCCCTCGCTCCAGGCAGCCGGGGGAATGTAATTGGGATCGTCATATTCGAACGTCGCCTGCGGCAGACTGATCGAAAGTCGGCCCAGACTTTTGATGTACTTGATGCTGGCGTTGTCGATCCCGCGCAAATCAACGCACTGGCCGTCAGCCAGCCTTGGCAGGCCCTTCAACACCTCCGGTTTCAAACCGAACATCGCCACCAGTTCTTCCGGCAGGCAGGCGTAACTTTCCTGCGGATCGTCAGCACTTTTGAATTCTATGGAACGGCTGCCGAAGTAACGCTGATTGACAGTAATGTCCAGCAAGTAACTGCCGGGTACTGTGTATTGGGCATGGGTAAACTGTCCGAGGCTGATATTGTCTTTACGATCAATATTCAGAAACTCCGAATTGAACTCCACGGCATTTGAATAGCGCGCAGAGAGGATCAATACGCAAGACACGAAAAGTGTGCGGCAGTACACGGGCAATACCCTTTAAACAGTGCTCTGACAGATAAGAAAAAAGGGGCTATCGCCCCTTTTTCTTAAAACAATCAATACGGGCGTATCAGTTGTAGGCAACGGTGAAGTTGGCAACGCTGTCCGCTTCACCGGTGGTCACAGCAGCCGCGGTGGCTTCGTACATCGCCGCGAAGGTCACGGTGTTGTTGCCGTCTTGCAGAACGACTGGCGCAACCTGCTCCTTGCCGTTATCGAGCATTTCACCGGCGCTTGCCTGCAGGCGAATGCCGACGTTCTGGGCCAGGCCAGTGGTGGCGAACAGTGCAGGAACCGATGGATCCTGCACGCCGCTGAAGGTGAAGCGGGCGTTCTTCTGGGTGGTGGTGTCGCAGTCGGTCAGGACGATGTCGAACTTGACCGGGTCGGAGCGATCACCCGTAGCCTTGAAACGGTTCGATGGGACCTGACCCAGCGAAACAGTTTGATCAAGGGAGCTGGCGTCGATACCACATGCACCGGAAACGATTTCACCGATAAAACGCACGGTGCCTGGGTTGCCGGTTGCTGGCGCAGCATTGGCGAAAGAAGCAAGACTCATGGCAACAGCAGCGGTAGTCACAGCGAAAAACTTATTCATCGTAGGCATCTCTAGGGATAGTTATTTATCAGGCCCAGCGGCCTGGCTTCCCAAATAACTCACGAGCGGCAATCTGGCTTATCGCTGTAACAAATAAACCATGGCTTATTCCGACAACTGAAGCCCCCATACTTTTGGCCATCGCCGCCGGTATTTTCCTGGCCCAACAGTTGTGAAAAAAGTAATGCCTCACTGATTATTCAGGACGCAGGGCATCTCTGCTCCGGGGAAAATAATGAGTGATGCCTACGCGTGAAAATGTAAGTTTTTTCCCTCCGAAATGTAGGATATTTCCCAGCGCTAATCGGTTGTACTCGGACTCCAGAAAGCCTGCACCACCAGCGTCGACGTCGAGATCCGCGCCACCAGTGCGTCCAGCTCGTCACCGTCGACCGAGGTGGTTGCCAGCGTCGCCTCGATCTCGATTTCATCAGCGCCAAAGGCATGCACGTCAACATCGCTGGCCGGGTAGTTACTGCGTTCAAGCTCCGCTTCGAGCAAGGCAAATACGGCTTTTTGCTGCGAGCGTCGGGCGATGACGTAGACGATGTTGGTAACTTCGGCCGAGACCACGTCCAGCGGCTGACGGTTGATGTTGTTGACGATCGGTCGCAGCAAGGTGTTGGCGGCGAGGATAAACAGCGTTCCTAGCACCGCTTCGGCCAGCAGATCGGCACCGGCGCAGGCGCCGACCGCAGCCGATGTCCACAGGGTCGCGGCGGTGTTCAGGCCACGCACGTTGCCCTCTTCGCGCATGATTACCCCGGCACCGAGAAAACCGATACCGGACACCACGTAGGCAACCACGCGCACCGCGCCTTCAGCGCCGGCGAGACGGTTGGCCATGTCGACGAAAATTGCCGCGCCAACGGCGACCAGCACATTGGTGCGCAGGCCGGCGGTGCGTTGCCGGTACTGGCGCTCGAAGCCGATCAGGCCACCGAGAATGAAAGCCGCGCTGAGGCTGACGAGAGTGTCGAGCAGCGAGGTGAGGTTGAGGTTGTTGATGGCTTGCATGATGAAGTCCTCCTTGAGAACGCATCCCTCCTGTGGGAGCGGGCTTGCTCGCGAAGGCGTCGTGTCAGTCAAATACGTTCAACTGACACTCCGCTTTCGCGAGCAAGCCCGCTCCCACAGGTACGGTGGTGTTACTGCCAGCCGAACCGGCGGATGTAGAAGCCTTTGACCGCCTGGGTCAGGGCCATGTACGCCAGCAAAATCACCGGCAGGAACACGAAGTACAGCGATGGCAGCGCCTGCAGTTTGAAGTAATGCGCCAACGGCCCCATCGGCAGGAAGACGCCGACTGCCATGATGATCCCGGTCATCACCAGCAGCGGCATGGCTGCACGGCTTTGCAGGAACGGAATCTTCGGCGTGCGGATCATGTGCACGATCAGCGTCTGGGTCAGCAGCCCGACCACGAACCAGCCGGACTGGAACAGCGTCTGGTGATCGGGGGTGTTGGCATCGAACACGTACCACATCAAGGCGAACGTGGTGATGTCAAAGATCGAACTGATCGGGCCGAAGAACAGCATGAAACGCCCGACGTCGCCCGGCTGCCAGCGTTGTGGTTTTTTCAGCATTTCGTCATCGACGTTGTCGAACGGGATAGCGATCTGCGAAATGTCGTAGAGCAGGTTCTGCACCAGCAGATGCATTGGCAGCATCGGCAGAAACGGAATGAACGCACTGGCGACCAACACCGAGAAGACGTTGCCGAAGTTCGAACTGGCGGTCATCTTGATGTACTTGAGCATGTTGGCGAAGGTTCGGCGCCCTTCGAGCACGCCCTCCTCCAGCACCATCAGGCTTTTCTCCAGAAGGATGATGTCCGCTGCCTCTTTGGCGATGTCCACCGCGCTGTCCACCGAGATACCGATGTCAGCGGTGCGCAGTGCTGGCGCATCGTTGATGCCGTCGCCCATGAAACCAACCACATGGCCATTGCCCTTGAGGATGCGCACGATGCGTTCCTTGTGCGACGGCGTCAGTTTGGCGAAGACGTTGGTGGTCTCGACGGCCACCGCCAGTTCGGCATCGCTCATGCGCTCGACGTCGTTGCCCAGTAACAGGCCCTGTTGCGCCAGGCCGACTTCGCGGCAGATTTTTGCGGTCACCAGTTCGTTGTCGCCCGTCAGCACCTTCACGGCGATGCCATGTTCAGCCAAGGCCTTGAGCGCTGGCGCGGTGCTTTCTTTCGGTGGATCGAGGAACGCCACGTAGCCGATCAGCGTCAGCTGCGCTTCATCAGCCAGGCTATAGGTGTTGCGACCTTCAGGCATCGAGCGGGCTGCCACCGCTACCACGCGCAAGCCTTCAGCGTTGAATGCTGCGGTGACCTGACGAATCCGGGTCAGCAATTCATCGCTCAAGGCTTCATCGACGTCGGCGTGGCGCACACGAGTGCACACCGCCAGCACTTCTTCCACCGCGCCTTTGCAGATCAATTGATGCGCCTGACCACGCCCTTCGACCACCACAGACATGCGCCGACGGTCGAAGTCGAAAGGGATCTCATCGACCTTGCGAAACGCCGTGCCGACCTTGAGTTCACGGTGGACTTCCACGTGTTCCAGCACCGCCACATCCAACAGGTTTTTCAGGCCGGTCTGGTAATAGCTGTTGAGATAAGCCATTTCCAACACGTCGTCCGAGTCTTCACCCCAGACGTCTACGTGGCGCGCCAGAAAGATCTTGTCTTGGGTCAGGGTGCCGGTCTTGTCGGTGCACAGCACGTCCATGGCGCCGAAGTTCTGGATCGCATCGAGGCGTTTGACGATGACTTTTTTGCGCGACAGGAATACCGCGCCTTTGGCCAACGTCGAGGTGACGATCATTGGCAGCATTTCCGGAGTCAGGCCCACGGCAATCGATAGCGCAAACAGCAGCGCTTCGGTCCAGTCGCCCTTGGTGAAACCGTTGATGAACAACACCAGCGGCGCCATCACGAACATGAAGCGGATCAACAACCAACTGACTTTGTTGACGCCTTGCTGGAAGGAGGTGACGGCCCGATCCGTCGCGCCCACGCGTTGCGCCAGCGCACCGAAATACGTGCTGTTACCCGTGGTGAGAATCACCGCAACCGCCGTGCCCGAGACCACGTTGGTGCCCATGAACAAAATGTTGTCCAGCTCCAGCGGGTTGCGCGTGTCGCGATCAGCCTGACGCGCAAACTTCTCCACTGGCATCGATTCGCCGGTCATCGCCGCCTGACTGACAAACAGGTCTTTGGCGTTGAGCACGCGGCAATCGGCAGGAATCATGTCACCGGCCGACAACACGATCAGATCGCCGGGCACCAGTTGTTTGATCGGCACTTCGATGCGTGGCTCATCACGGCGCATGACGGTGGCGGTGTTGCTGACCATCGCCTTGAGCGCATCAGCCGCCTGGTTGGATTTGCTTTCCTGCCAGAAGCGCAGCAGCGTCGACAGCACCACCATGGAGAAAATCACCACGGCGGCTGTGAGGTCTTCGGTCAGCCACGAGATCACCGCCAACAGTGTCAGCAGCAGGTTGAACGGGTTTTTGTAGCAGTGCCACAGGTGGGTCCACCATGGCAGAGGCTGCTCGTGTTCGACTTCGTTGAGGCCGTATTGCGCACGCAGCGCATCGACTTCGAAGTCGGTGAGGCCGTCGCAATGCGTGCCCAGTGAAGACAGCAATGCCCCACTGTCGCAATGGGCAGCATCGACTAGCGTATTGGCCAGAGTGGGGGGGACTTCACGGCTGACCGTGGTGTCGTTGATGGAATCCAGCAACGCCAGGCGACGGAAGTGCCGGGCGAAGTGGCGGGTCCGCAGAAAGCCTGCGAAAAATTCCTTGAGCGTAAGTTTCATGGCTGTTGCCCCTATGGTCAGCCGGGAAACCGTCAAGCAGGTACGGCCGCGCCTGTGCCGCCGGAAAAACCGGCACGGCAAGGCTTGGCGCGCCAGTCAGAAAAGACAGGCGTGTCGATAGGGCTGCGATCTCGACGATGAGTCGAGATCACGCTCTGTTCAGCGTCGATGAGAAGGAACGTCCAGACATGACCCAGGACGGGCCATGCACGGGATGCCGCTGCTCGCATTTACGGCGAGACAACGGCACAAAAGAGGCGCGTTATCTTGCCGAGAATCTGCCGGTTACCAAGACCGGCCGACAACTGTCACTCGAACAAGTACCCACTGTGGGTCTCCGCTATTGATGAAAACGCGCGAAGCTTACGCCCCGATATCTGGAGAGTAAACCGGCAAAAGGAGGTGTGTCGGGGAATTACAGGGCTCTTCAGGAAGGGTTCAGGATTCAGAATTAGTGTTGCTTCAAATGGCCCCTTCGCGAGCAAGCCCGCTCCCACATTTTCTCCTGCGTACACAGAAAAACAGTGTGGGAGCGGGCTTGCTCGCGAAGGCGATGTATCAGGCGCCGCAGATTTTAGCTGGCAGTCGCCAACAACAGATCCGCCATCGAACGGCTGTGTCCACGATGCTTGCCATGCTCATACAACGAGCCGGCAATCTCATCGGCACGGATCGGCAACACCGACAGCAGTGTGTCGCTCAAACCATGGCTGGCCTGGCAGAAACCCTGCATGTAGATGCCTGCCTTGCAGCGCTCATCGGTGATCACTTTGTAGTTGCGATCGACCTCGAATTCGCCCAGGTATTCTTCCATCGGCGCCAGCAGTTTGCGGTGCATCTGCCGCTCGTAACCGGTGGCCAGCACCACAGCGTCATAAAGGCGCACCGTCACCTCGCCGGTGGCGTTGTTGCGCACGGTCAGCTCGATACCGTTTTCGGTGGCGGTGGCGTTCTCGACGGTGGTCAGGGTGCGGAAGGCATGGCGGGCAATCCCGGAGACCTTCTGACGATAGAAGATGCCGTAGATGCGCTCGATCAAATCGATGTCGACCACCGAGTAGTTGGTGTTGTGGTACTCGTTGACCAGACGCTCACGCTCGGCGCTGTTTTGCTGGAACACCAGGTCGGTGAACTCCGGTGCGAACACTTCGTTGACGAACGGGCTGTCGTCGGCTGGCTTGAGGGCCGAGCCGCGCAGGATCATGTCGACCTGCACCGATGGGAACGAATCGTTCAGGTCGATGAAGGCTTCCGCCGCGCTCTGCCCGCCGCCGATGATCGCAATGCTCATCGGCTGATTGTTCACGCACGGCTGCCTGGCCATCTGTGACAAGTATTGCGAATGGTGGAACACGCGGGTGTCGCCCTTCAGCGCCTTGAACGCTTGCGGAATACGTGGCGTACCGCCGGCACTGACCACCACCGAACGGGTAGTCCGCACATGTTGCTGCCCCTGGCTGTCGCGGGAAATCACGCGCAGCGCTTCGACCTGATGGTTGTGCAGCACCGGCTCAATGGTTAGCACTTCTTCGCCATAACGGCTCTGCTCGGTGAACTGCCCGGCGACCCAGCGCAGGTAGTCGTTGTACTCCATGCGGCACGGGTAGAAGGTGCCGAGGTTGATGAAGTCCACAAGGCGGCCGTGATACTTCAGGTAATTGACGAACGAGTACGGGCTGGTCGGGTTGCGCAGGGTCACCAGATCCTTGAGGAAGGAAATCTGCAACTCACTCTGGGTCGACAGGGTATTGCCGTGCCAGCTGTAGTCGGCCTGCTTGTCGAGGAACAGCACATCCAGCTCGCCCTGGGTCGGGCCGCGCTCTTGCAGGGCGATGGCCAGCGCCAGGTTCGAAGGGCCGAAACCGACGCCGATCAGGTCGTGAACGATGGGCGGTGCAATTGCCTGTGTCATTTCCAGTGTCCTCTGGATGAACCCCTCAACAGCGGGGAAAGGAAAGCCTAAGTGACCTGACCGGCCTTGAGCAGGACAGCAGGTCGTCTGTTGAGTAGGAACGAGGACAGTGAAATAAAATTTACCGGCGATGGCTCAATGGGCATCCCATTGCTTGATCCGCAGGCGGCAATGTTTCATGGCATTGACGATATGCTTTTCCACCAGAGCCTTGGAAATACCGAGCTGTGCAGCGATTTCCGGGTGCGACAGGCCTTCGATTTTGCGTAATAGAAAACTGTCGCGGCAGGCGGGCGACAGTTCAGCCAGCGCACGCTGGAGCATGTCCAGACGCTGGCCGTGATCGAGGGTGCCATGGGGGGAAGGCGTGAAATAGCGCTCTTCGTTGTCGAGCACTTCCAGCGGCTCGACCTGGCGCAGCGCGTTGCGTCGATGATCATCGATGACCAGATTCAACGCCGTACGATAAAGGAAGGCCCGGGGTTGCTCGATGGGTGTGTCGCTGGAACGCTCCAGCACCCGCAGATAAGCGTCATGCACCACATCCTCGGCAACCTGACGGTTGCCCAGCTTGGCGTTCAGGAAACACACCAGCTCGCGATAGTAGTTTTCCAACATGACTCCCGGCCGCAAAAGGTGCGGTTTCTGTCCTTGAGCACACTGATCGATCACCCCGCGATGAGCGGTAGCAAGATAGTGGCAACGTAAGGTGCGTAATTTATAGTAATTCTCATATAGATTTAAAGTAGCGTTTGTCTTTGCCCGATAAATAGTCCTGTTCTATAGCTGTTACTGGGTGTGTCAGCGCTTAAATTTCCCTGCACTTTCCTCGTTTACAGGACAGCTCCCCGTGTCTGTCGCGCCCTGCGACAGCGTTCAGCGCTGCCCGAATCCGTGTGCCAGCCGAACGACGGGCCGATTTCCACTGGCCGGAACCCTGCATGAAACGTCCCCGCCCCGCCCGACGCGCCCTGCTCGCAGTCCTTTGTCTGATCCCCGTTGTCGCTTACGCCGCGTGGCAGATCATGCCGCCGGGCCGGGATAAATTTGCCACCGTGCAAGTCACACGCGGCGACATCGAAAGCAGCGTCACTGCGCTCGGCACCCTGCAGCCACGTCGCTATGTCGATGTGGGCGCACAAGCTTCAGGACAGATTCAGAAGATCCACGTGGAAGTCGGCGACGTAGTCAAGGAAGGCCAGTTGCTGGTGGAAATCGACCCGTCGACGCAGCGGGCCAAGCTCGATGCCGGGCGCTTCTCCGTCGAGAATCTAAAGGCGCAATTGCAGGAACAACGCGCCCAACATGAACTGGCGCAGCAGAAGTACCAGCGCCAGCAGCATCTCGCCGCCGGCGGCGCGACCCGTGAAGAAGACGTACAGACCGCCCGCGCCGAGCTGAAAGCCACTCAGGCCCGCATCGACATGTTCCAGGCGCAGATCCGTCAGGCCGAAGCCAGCCTGCGCAGCGATCAGGCCGAACTTGGCTACACCCGCATTTATGCGCCAATGGCCGGTACCGTGGTCGCTCTCGATGCGCGCGAAGGCCAGACCCTCAATGCCCAGCAACAGACACCGTTGATCCTGCGCATCGCCAAGCTCTCGCCAATGACGGTGTGGGCCGAGGTGTCCGAAGCCGACATCGGTCATGTCAAACCGGGCATGAGCGCGTACTTCACCACCCTCAGCGGCGGCCACCGGCGCTGGAGCAGCACTGTGCGGCAGATTCTGCCGGTGCCACCCAAACCGTTGGATCAGACCAGCCAGGGCGGCGGCAGCCCGGCCAGCAGCAAAAGCGGCAGCGCCCGCGTCGTGCTGTACACCGTGCTGCTCGACGTCGACAACACCGACAACGCCTTGATGGCCGAGATGACCACCCAAGTATTCTTCGTCGCCAATCAGGCCAAAGATGTCCTCACTGCACCGGTCGCGGCATTGCAAGGCAGCGACACGGCCAACCTGCAGACCGCTCAGATAGTCGCCGCCAACGGCAACATTCAATCCCGCGAGGTGCGCACTGGCATCAGCGACCGGCTCAAGGTGCAGATTCTCGATGGTTTGAGCGAAGGTGATCACTTGCTGATCGGCCCCGCTGTCGGCAGCGGAGACTGAATGCAAACGCCTCTGATTGACCTGAAGGACATCCGCAAATCCTACGGCGGCGGCGACGCGCCTGAAGTCCATGTGTTGCGCGGCATCAACCTGTCGATCCAGGCCGGCGAGTTCGTGGCGATCATCGGCGCTTCCGGCTCCGGCAAATCGACGCTGATGAACATCCTCGGCTGTCTGGACAGGCCAACGTCAGGCGAGTATCGCTTCGCCGCAGAACATGTTGCCGACCTGGACAGCGATGAGTTGGCCTGGCTGCGCCGCGAGGCCTTCGGATTCGTGTTTCAGGGCTACCATCTGATTCCGTCCGGCTCGGCTCAGGAAAACGTCGAGATGCCGGCCATCTACGCCGGCACCCCCGCCGCCGAACGCCATGCCCGCGCCGCCGCCCTGCTTGATCGTCTCGGCCTCGCTTCACGCATGGGCAACCGCCCCCATCAACTCTCCGGCGGCCAGCAGCAGCGGGTCTCGATCGCCCGCGCCTTGATGAACGGCGGCCACATCATTCTCGCCGACGAACCCACCGGCGCCCTCGACAGCCACAGCGGCAAAGAGGTCATGGCGCTGCTCGACGAATTGGCGAGCCTGGGTCATGTGGTGATCCTCATCACCCACGATCGCGAAGTGGCGGCGCGGGCCAAACGCATCATCGAAATCCGCGACGGTCTGATCATCAGCGACAGCGCCCGAGACAATCCCGAGGCACAGACTACGGCCAACCCCGGCGCCTTGCAGGCGGTGGATTTGCGCAAGCGTCTGGCCGAGGGCGCCGAGGCCGCCGGCGCCTGGAAAGGTGAACTGGTGGACGCCTTGCACGCGGCATGGCGGGTGATGTGGATCAACCGCTTCCGCACCGCCCTGACCCTGCTCGGGATCATCATTGGCGTGGCGTCAGTGGTGGTAATGCTGGCGGTAGGCGAAGGCAGCAAGCGCCAGGTCATGGCGCAAATGGGCGCATTCGGCTCTAACATCATTTATCTGAGCGGTTCCGCGCCCAATCCGCGCACGCCGCCGGGAGTCGTCACCCTCGACGACGTCCATGCACTGGCGAGCCTGCCGCAAGTGCAGCGAATCATGCCCGTCAATGGCGCCGAGGCCGGCGTACGTTACGGCAACGTCGACCATATGAGTTATGTCGGCGGTAACGACACAAACTTCCCGGCAATCTTCAACTGGCCCGTGGTGCAAGGCAGTTATTTCACCGACGCCGACGAAGCGAGCGCAGCGGCCGTTGCAGTGATCGGCCACAAGGTCCGCAGTAAATTGCTCAAGGGTGTGAGCAACCCCATCGGCCAATACATCCTGATCGAGAACGTGCCCTTCCAGGTGGTCGGCGTGCTGGCGGAAAAAGGTGCCAGCTCCGGCGACTCCGACAGCGACGACCGCATCGCCGTGCCCTATTCGGCGGCCAGCGTGCGCCTGTTCGGCACCCGCGATCCCGAATACGTGGCCATCGCTGCCACCGACGCCCGCCGGGTCAAGGAAGCCGAACAGGCCATCGAACAACTGATGCTGCGCCTGCACAACGGCAAGAAAGATTTCGAACTGACCAACAACGCCGCGATGATCCAGGCCGAGGCGCGCACGCAGAACACACTGTCACTAATGCTCGGTTCGATTGCCGCGATCTCGCTGCTGGTGGGCGGTATCGGCGTGATGAACATCATGCTCATGACTGTGCGCGAACGCACTCGCGAGATCGGTATCCGCATGGCCACCGGCGCCAGGCAGCGCGACATCCTGCGCCAGTTCCTCACCGAGGCGGTGATGCTCTCGGTGGTCGGCGGCATCGCCGGCATCGCCTTGGCGCTGATCGTCGGCGGCGTGCTGGTGCTCAGCGAAGTCGCCGTGGCGTTTTCCTTGATCGCGGTGCTTGGCGCCTTCGGTTGCGCCCTGATCACCGGTGTTGTCTTCGGCTTCATGCCGGCCCGCAAAGCTGCCCGGCTCGACCCGGTCACGGCCCTTACCAGTGAATGATCGATCTATGAAACCGCGCCTCAGTTTGTTGACCGTGTGCCTGATCCTCAGCGCCTGCGCCAATCCCGTCCAGCGCCCGGACAGCGGCCTGCTGCCACCGGCGACGTGGCAATCGCCACAAGCCGCCCGCGCCGCCCGCAACAATGCACAGTGGTGGACGCAGTTCGGCAGCCCTGAACTCGACAGCCTGATCGAACAGGCACGAGTCGGCAGCTTCGACCTCGCGGCGGCCGTTGCCCGGGTGCGTCAGGCGCAGGCCGACACGGTGATCGCCGGCGGCTCATTGCTGCCAGAAGTCAAAGCGGGGCTCAACGCCAATCGGCAAAAACTGCTGCGCGGTAACGGCTATAGCCAACTGGACGCCAACAGCAGCAACAAGGCCGTGGATTACTTCGATACCAATCTGAGTGCCACTTACGAAATCGACTTCTGGGGCGGCAAACGCGCGTCCCGCGACAGTGCGCAATTCACCCTGCAGGCCAGTGAATTCGATCGTGCGACCGTGGAGCTGACACTGCTCAGCGGCGTTGCCAATACCTATGCACAAACCCTGTCGCTGCGCGAGCAAAGCCGCATCGCCGAGCTGAATCTGGCCAACGCCCAAAGCGTGCTGAAGCTGGTGCAGACGCGTTATGAGTCAGGCTCGGCGACGGCATTGGAACTGGCCCAGCAAAAAAGTCTGGTGGCCGCTCAGCAATGGCAATTGCCGCGTGTGCAGCAGCAAGCGCAAGACGCGCTGATCAGCCTGGCTGCGCTGCTCGGCCAACCGGTGCAACAACTGTCGCCAAAAGAGCCCTTCGATCACCTGCAATGGCCAGATATCGCTGCCGGTGTACCCAGCGAGCTGCTCAGCCGTCGTCCGGACATCGCTCGCGCCGAAGCGCAACTGGCTGGCGCCGAGGCCGACGTCAAAGTCGCCCGTGCAGCCATGCTGCCGGCGCTGACCCTGACGGCTCAGCTCGGCTCAGGCGCCAACCAGTTCGACGACCTGTTCCGCAGCCCGTTCTATAACCTCACCGCCGGATTGGTCGCGCCCGTTTTCAATAACGGCCGTCTCGGCGCTGAACGCGACAAGGCCACGGCACGCCAGCAAGAACTGCTGGAGAACTATCGTGGCGCGATCATCAATGGCTTCGCTGATGTGGAGAAAGCCCTCAACAGCATTCGGCGCCTTGATGAGCAGCGGTTGTGGCAGAACGAAGAATTGAGCCAAGCGCAGACCGCCTTCAACATCGCCCAAAGCCGCTATCAGGCCGGCGCCGAAGACTTGCTGACGGTGCTGGAAACCCAGCGCACGTTGTATGCGGCGCAGGATCAGAACGTACAACTGCGGCTGTCGCGGGTGCAGGCGAGCATTGCGTTGTACAAGGCACTTGGAGGTGGGTGGCAGGCGCTGTAATTTCGCGGCCTGCCAGACCGCTTTCGCGAGCAGGCTCGCTCCCACATGGAATTGCATTCCTGCTGAAGGAACACGATCAAATGTGGGAGCGAGCCTGCTCGCGAATTAACCATGACGCAGCCCTCAAGCCGGGCTGGTTTTAGGCTTCAGATTGCGCGCATACCACGGTCGTTGCGGCACGCGACGGAACAGGCCGGCGAGCTTGTCCTCGTCGGTGATGAAGGTGATGCGCAGCGCCAGTTTCATGGTTTCCGGGTCCATCTCGACGGTTTTACCCCTCTGCAATCCCGGCGTGGTGCTGCAACCATGGGTGATCGGCCCCAGCCACGGATCATCGACCTCGACCCAGCGCCCCGGTGCGAACCAGTGCACGCCGTTGACTTGCAGGCGCGTAACTTCACCCGGATGGAAACGCTCGTGGGCGCGGAACCAGTCTTCGATCCGGTCATCGATCCAGCCATGAAAATGCCAAAACGCCGGATTGACGTGGGACGAGAACGGATCGCCAAGAAAGTCGTTTTCGGCGCTGTACCAGCGTGCGGCGAAGTCCGCCGGATCGCGGGCAAACGGCACCGGCTGACCATTGGAGGGATCGCGCGGCACCGAAGCCCAACGCATGTGCAGCCAGTCATGCAGGCCCAACTCGACTTCCGAGCCAAACTGCCCCAGCGTGAGTTTTGCCAGATACGCCGGATCACGGTACTGCGACTCCCAGACCTGGAAATTGCTTTCGTAAGTTTCGGCGGTCTTGATGTCGCTAACCCATTGACTGAACTCGTCATCGCCTGTGGCCGTCCACGTCGGTGGCAAAGCCGTGCCGTCATGATTATCGAAGTAACGGGCAAAACCGATGCGGTCGCGGATCAACTCCGGCTGCGGCAGCGGGAAGTATTCCCAGGAGGGCAGATCCTGCATCGATCGCGCCGTCCCGAGCATGTGCCGGTGCATGAAGAAAAAGTCCACGCCCGAACCGTTGCGATCCTTGCGCGGGCCTCGGGCATCACGCTCCTTGTCACGCGGGCCGGGTTGCCAGCCAATGCCGCGCAAGGCCTCGCGCTTGTCTTCGGGAAGCTTGTGCCACTTGTCCCGGGTTGCATGCCACAACTGGTGGAACAGGCGATGTTCAGGAGAGATCAGCCAGGCCAGCAACGTCGCGTTCAACGGTGTGCGCTCGCGCGATTCGGGAAACAGGCATTTGACCGCCACGAAGCGGTTGTCCTGCGCTGGCAGGCTCAACGCCCGATCAAGTCGTAGCGCTTTGCCGCTGAGGGTGCCACTGCCGGCATTGCCGAAGTCGGCCCAGACTTCATCGAGGATCATTGCCAGCTCATAGCTGATCTGGCCATCAGCGCCGATCAGCCGCCAACTCAACTTCGCGGCATCGGCCCCGGCGAGATCGCCAAGAATTCGGTAACGAGGCCCATCACCAGAGCGCAAGCGTTCGGGCGTATCGAGAAAGCCGCACACGCCTCGGCCCTTCTGGCCAATGTCCAGAAACACTTGCAGCCCCTTCAGCGGCAAGCCTTCAAGACCTGCGTCACGACCTTCGAAACGGATGTCCCAAACCCCGCGCAACGCATTCGCCAAGCGTTGACCGGCCCTGTCGGCGACGTCGAATGACGCTTCGCCAGGCGTGATCGTCGGGTCCGGCTTCGTCCATTCACGATGCCCAAAATAAGCCGCCGGCACGGCAGCGCCCGTCAGCGCCAGGCCCGCCATGAACCATCGTCGAGAAATCTTCATTGCCCTACCTGTGTCAGCCATGAAGCAGGCTTTATCCAAGCTAGAACGTTTGTTGCTGCGGCAAATTTAAGGCGCCGCTTTTGCCAGAGGTTCACGCGCCTAAATTTCCCTGCCGACTGCTCGTTCTTCCCAGATAGCAAAGGCCCCCGCGCCTGCACCTCGATGGCGAACCTGACTGAGATGGCAATGACAAAACCACGTTCGAAAAAGGCTCTATTCATCGGCCTGCCACTGGCCCTGGCAATCAGCGCCGGCGCAGGCTTTGCCGTTTGGCAACTCGGGTTCAAGGACGACCTCGGCTACCCGGTCAAAGTCATGAAACAGGCCGATGAGCTGCACGAACGCATGCTCTCCTTCGACAGCCATGTCAGCCTGACGCAAAATTTCGGCACCGACGGCCACGAAGCCGACAAGGACGGTGACGGCCAGTTCGATCTGGCCAAGGCCAACCGTGGACGTCTGTCGGGCGCTGCGCTGACCATCTTCGGCTGGCCGGAAATGTGGAACGGCCCGAATGCTCCTCACAAACCGACGCCCGGCTTCGTCGAAGAGGCGCGCAACCAGCAGGAGATCCGCTTCAAGATCATTTCCGGCATGGTCCGTGACTATCCCAATCAGGTCGCCATCGCCTACACCCCGGACGATTTCCGGCGCCTGCACGGCGAAGGCAAGTTCGTGATTTTCATCAGCATGCTCAACGCTTATCCACTGGGCCACGACCTGAGCCTGCTGGACATGTGGACGGCACGCGGCATGCGCATGTTCGGCTTCAGCTACATCGGCAACAACGACTGGGCCGATTCGTCGCGTCCGCTGCCGTTCCTCAATGACTCGCCGGACGCTCTCGATGGTCTCTCGGATCTGGGCAGGCAAGCGGTCAAGCGCCTGAACGATCTGGGCGTGATCATCGACGTATCGCAGATGTCGACCAAGGCTCTTGAGCAAGTCGCGCAACTGAGCCGCACGCCACTGGTGGCTTCGCATTCGGCGCCGCGAGCGATGGTCGACATTCCGCGCAACCTCAGCGACAAGGAAATGCAGTTGATCAAGAACAGCGGCGGCGTCGTCCAGATCGTCGCGTTCTCGCAGTACCTGCGCCCGCTCACTCTGGAAACCCAGAACAAACTCAACGAAATGCGCAAGGCGTTCGACCTGCCGCCACTGCCGAACCTGGCCATGGCGCTGATGCCCGGTGATCCGATCATTGCCGCCTGGTCCGAGCAAAAGTTCGGCCAGTACGCCGGCCGCCTCTACGGGATCCTCGAACAAGAGCCGAAAGCCAGCCTCAAGGATCTGGGGGACGCCATTGATTACGCGGTGCGCAAGATCGGTATCGACCATGTTGGGATCAGCTCCGATTTCAACGAGGGCGGCGGCGTCAAAGGTTTCGAGAACGTGGCAGAGATCCGCAACGTCACCGCCGAACTGATCTCGCGTGGTTATTCCGAAGCCGACATCGCCAAGCTCTGGGGAGGCAATTTCCTGCGAGTCTGGGATCAGGTCGAAAAAGCCGCGAAACCTTCACTGGCCACGGCGCAGGAAACCGCCAAGCCATGAGCAATCGTCGTGACTTTCTGAAGCAGGCGGGGATTCTCGCGGCGGCGCTGCCACTGGGGGCGAGCCTGCCGAGTGTCGCCAGCGCCTCGGCAGCCGCGCCGCTGCCACGCAACAAGTGGGCGCAGTTGCAGCAACTGTTCGATCAGGATCCGGATTACCTGCACTTCTCCAATTTTTTGGTCACCTCGCACCCCAAACCCGTGCGCGACGCCATCGAAAAGCACCGCGCCGCCCTCGACAAGAACCCAGGCCTGGCGATGGACTGGGATCTGGGTGTGATCGAACAGCGCGAAGAAAACGTGCGGGTCTGGGCGGGTCGTTACCTGCAAGTCAACGCGAAGCAGATCGCGCTGACCGGCAGCACCACCGAAGGCTTGGCGACGATTTACGGCGGCGCACATGTGCGCGCCGATCAGGAAATCCTCACCACCGTCCACGAGCATTACGCGACTCACACCATCCTCGCTTTGCGCACCGAACGCGACGGCACGCGGGTGCGCAAAATTCCTCTGTTCAAAGATGTGCACCGCGCCAGCAAAGCTGAAATCCTGGCCGCCATCGACAGCGCCATTCGCCCCGAAACCCGCGTGCTGGGGATGTGCTGGGTACATTCGGGCAGCGGCCTGAAACTGCCGATCGGCGAGATCGGCGCCCTCGTCGACAAACACAACCGTGGGCGCAGTGACGCTAACCGAATCATTTATGTGGTGGATGGCGTTCACGGATTTGGCGTGGACGACCTGAGTTTCAAGCAGATGAACTGCGATTTTTTTATCGCCGGCACCCACAAATGGATGTTCGGCCCGCGCGGCACCGGCCTCATTTGCAGCCGTTTCGAAGAGGTCAGGTACATCACACCGATCATTCCAACGTTCTCCGAAGCGACAACGTTTTCCACCACCATGACCCCCGGTGGCTATCACGCGTTCGAACACCGTTGGGCGCTGGACGAAGCGTTCAAGTTGCACCTGCAATTGGGCAAGGCAGAGGTCGAGGCGCGCATTCACGCGCTTAACAGCTACCTGAAAAAACGCCTGCAACAACGCCCGTCAATTGAACTCGTCACGCCATTGAGCCCTGAGCTGTCCGCCGGCTTCACGTTCTTCCGGGTCAAGGGCAAGGACAGCGACAAGATCGCTGCGCACCTGATGACCAATCGTGTGGTGGCCGATGCCGTCAACCGCGATGTCGGCCCGGTCATCCGCACCGCTCCGGGGCTGCTCAACGACGAAGCCCAAATCGACCGACTGCTGGCCGTGCTCGACCAAGCCCTTTGATCCCGCGCGATCCCTTTTTCCTTTTAGCGAGACCCCGCAATGAACAGTGAACTGCGTCGTTTTTCCTTGAAGGCCGTGCCGGCGCTGATGCTCACCGCCCTCGCCATCAGCCTGCTGCCTGGCGCCGCCCACGCCGCCACGCCACCTGCGCCGGGCAAGGTGTTCAAGGACTGCAAGGACTGCCCGGAAATGGTCGTACTGCCCACCGGCACGTTCACCATGGGCACTCCGGATGACGAAGTCGGCCGCGAACCTGACGAAGGCCCGATGCACCCGGTGACGTTTACCAACCCGCTGGCGATCAGCCGCTTTCAGATTTTGAAGAGCCAGTGGGACGCCTACCTCACCGACACCGGTTACAACATGCCCGACGGTGACACCCGCCCCGGTCGCGCCTGCAAGGCCGGCATTCCCGACTATCAGGGCAGCGACCCGAAAAAACAGTACACCGACAAGCATCCGGCGGTGTGCATGGACTTCCCTGAAGTCGAGGCGTACGTGGCGTGGCTGTCGAAGAAAACCGGCAAGCAATATCGACTGGTCAGCGAATCCCTGCGTGAATACGCCGCCCGCGCCGGCAGCAGCGGCCCCTTCCCCTTCCCGTTCGATGAGGGCAAGGAATACAGCATCGCCAAACACGCCAACACCTACGGCGCCGCCGATGGCTACAACTTCACTGCGCCGGCCGGCAGCTTCCCGGCCAACGCCTTCGGCGTCTACGACATGCACGGCAACATCTATGAATGGACAGCCGATTGCTACAACGAAAACTACGTCGGTGCGCCCAGCGATGGCAGTGCCTGGTCGAGCGGCAAATGCGAAGTACGCCGCATACGCGGCAACGACTGGGGTGAGGCGCCAGTGTTCTCGCGCTCCGGCAATCGCAACGCGACCTACACCGACACGCGTGGCGACTGGATCGGCTTTCGCGTCGCCCGCGATCTGTAGCGCTATCGCCCGGCTAAATTAGCCGTCCTGCCAGTCGTTTTACAGGTGGGCGCCAACCGACACGGCGCGCCACCGCCCTCTACGTCATCCAGACGAAGCCCGCGAGTCAATGCCGGCCTTCGCCGCTCTCTCAAGCAGGGAACCTCCATGAGCAAACCAACACGCGGGGTGATCAATGAATTGTTCGCCCTGCTCAAACCCTTTCGGCTGATCGTCACCGGCGCGATCCTGCTCGGCATGGTCGGTGGTCTGAGCGTCACCGCATTACTGGCAACCATCAACAGCGTGCTGCACAGCGAAGGCGATCTGACCGGCACCATGGTCGCGGTCTTCGCCGGCCTGTGCCTGATGGCCCTGACCACTTCGATTTTTTCCGACATTGGCACCAACTATGTCGGCCAACACATCATCGCCAAGCTGCGCAAGGAACTGGGCGAGAAAGTCCTCTCGGCGCCGATCGAGCAGATCGAGCGCTACCGCAGCCATCGCCTGATTCCGGTGTTGACCCACGACGTCGATACCATCAGCGACTTCGCGTTCGCATTCGCCCCGCTGGCGATTTCGATGACCGTGACCCTCGGGTGCATGGGTTATCTGGCGATGCTGTCGTGGCCGATGTTTCTGCTGACGGTGGTCGCCATTCTGATCGGCACGGTTGTTCAATACATTGCTCGCGGGCGCGGCATGCAGGGATTCATGAAGGCCCGCGACTACGAAGACGAATTGCAGAAGAGCTACCACGCCGTCGCTGAGGGCGCCAAGGAGCTGCGCATCCATCGGCCGCGCCGGCACCGCATGTTTGTCTCGGGCATTGAAGGCACGGCGCACAAGATCTGCGACACCCAGGTGCGATCGGTGAACATATTCGTGATCGCCAAGACGCTCGGCTCGATGCTGTTCTTCGTCGTGATCGGTCTTGCGTTGGGCCTGCAATCGCTTTGGCCGAGCGCCGATAAAGCGGTCATGAGCGGTTTTGTACTGGTGCTGCTGTATATGAAAGGCCCGCTCGAACACATCATTGCCGCGCTGCCGATTGTCAGTCGCGCGCAGATCGCGTTCCGCCGTATCGCCGAGTTGTCCGAGCAGTTTTCCTCACCCGAACCGCACCTGCTGCTCAACGATCAAGGCCATGAAAAGACAACGGTGCAGAGCCTGGAGCTGACCGACGTCTCGTACAGCTTTCCGACCGTACAAGGCGCGATCCCATTCCGTCTCGGGCCGGTGAACCTGAAGATCGAACAGGGTGACATCATCTTCATCGTGGGCGAGAACGGCTGCGGCAAAACCACCCTGATCAAACTGCTGCTGGGCCTGTACGCGCCGCAGCAAGGTGAAATCCGCCTCAACGAGCAGATCATCGACGCCACCACCCGTGACGATTACCGTCAACTGTTCACCACGATTTTCGCCGACTACTACCTGTTCGACGACGTGGTGCAGGGCGACACGCACATTCCGCAAGATGCCAACAAATATCTGGAGCGTCTGGAAATCGCGCACAAGGTCAGCGTGCGCGATGGCTCGTTCACTACCACCGACCTCTCGACCGGCCAACGCAAGCGTCTGGCCCTGATCAACGCGTGGCTGGAAGAACGGCCGGTACTGGTGTTCGACGAGTGGGCCGCCGACCAGGACCCGACCTTCCGCCGTATTTTCTATACCGAGCTGCTGCCTGACCTCAAGCGTCTGGGCAAAACCATCATCGTCATTTCCCACGACGATCGTTACTTTGATGTCGCCGACCAACTGGTGCGCATGAACGCCGGCAAAGTGGTCACCGAGCTTCAACCCGCCTGATTGTGAAAAATTTGTAAAAAAAAGCGTTGAGTCTTTCCGGTTTTCGGAAGGCTCAACGTCTTACTTACAGTTAATAGAAATAGTTCTCAGTCAACACTTTGAAGAGTAGAAGAACAATGCCCGCACCGCACGGACTCCACCCGCTCGCCAAGGCTCTGCTGATCCGCCGCTCCTTACGTTCCACGTTGCCAGCGCTGTGCGCCATGGCTCTGACCCTGCCATTGGCAGGCCAGGCTCAGGCCGCCGCCGTGGCGATCAATATTCCTGCGCAGTCGCTGGGGAGCGCTTTGCAGGAATTCGGTCGCCAGACCAACCTTCAGGTGCTGTACAGCCCGGATGAAGTGAGTGGCCTGCGCAGCACCGCCGTCAACGGCAACCTGGAACCAACGGCCGCGATCGCCCAGTTGCTCAATGGCACCGACATCGCCTACAGCGTGCAGGGCAACAACGTCGCATTGCGCGCCCGCAACGCCAACGGCGCCAGCCTGGATCTGGCACCGACCAACATTTCCGCCTCCGCGGAATCAGCCTGGGGTCCGGTCGACGGGATCGTCGCCAAGCGCAGCGCCTCGGGTTCGAAAACCGATACCGCGATCAAGGAAATTCCGCAGACCATCAACGTCGTGACACAAGACGAAATCAAGATGCGCGGTTCGAAGTCGGTGACCGAAGCCCTGCTCTACACGCCAGGCATGACCGGCGGCGGTTTTGCAGACCGGGTGAAGATTTTCGACGAGCCAACCTCCCGTGGCTTTTCCCCTACCCCGCTGTACCTCGACGGCCTGCACATGCCTTATGGCGGCGGCAGCACCGGCGGTTCGCTGCAGATCGACCCGTACACCCTGGAGCGCGTCGAAGTGCTCAAGGGCCCCGCGTCGGTGCTTTACGGCCAGAACCAGCCTGGCGGTATCGTCAACATGGTCAGCAAGCGTCCGACCGCCACTGCGCTGCACGAAGTGAAGATCGGTGGCGGCAGCTATGACCGCAAATACGGAGCCTTCGACTTCGGTGGTCCGATTGACGATCAGGGCGAGTTCCTCTATCGCCTGACCGGCGTGTTCAACGACAGCAACTCGGCCATCGACTACGCCAGCCAGAACCGCATGTTGCTGGCGCCAAGCCTGACCTGGCTGCCGAACGACCGCACCACCATCACTGTCTTCGGCCAGTACCAGAAAGACCACGACGTACCGGAAGCCCAGGGTTTACCTGCGTTCGGCACGGTCAAGAGCACCTCGAACGGGCGTATCAGTCGCAGCCGGTTCATTGGCGAGCCGGACGTGAACAAGTACCACCGCGAGCAGTTCGTCCTCGGTTACGAAATCGCCCACGAACTCAACGACGTCTGGACCCTGAAACAGAACGCTCGTTACGCCGACGTCAACGACCAGTACGTGGCGCCGCTGCACGGTTATTCGTTCCCGACCAACCCGGTCACCGGCCTTAACGACAACAGCTACCAGAACCGATACGCGGTGGACTGGTCGCAGCACAACAAGGTTTACGGCATCGATAACATCGCCCAGGCCAAGTTCAAGACTGCCGATATCGACCACACCGTGCTGTTGGGCGTGGACTACTACCACTTCAACTCGCAGTTCCTTGGCCTCTACGACCGCACCGCGCCGGGTATCGACCTGTACAACCCGGTATATGGCAGCCAGATCAATTTCCGCCAGCCGTACAAATGGGACAACACCATCACGCAGACCGGCCTGTACGCTCAGGATCAACTGCGCTGGAATCAGTGGTTCCTGACCCTTGGCGGTCGTTATGACTTCGCTGAAACAGACAACAAGCAACCACTGACTCGCGGCCACACCAACCAGAAGGACGAGAAGTTCACCGGTCGTGCCGGCCTTGGCTATGAGTTTGAGAACGGCATCACGCCATACGTGAGCTACGCCGAATCGTTCCTGCCGCAAACCGGTACCGACATGGGCGGCGGCGCATTCGAACCGACCACCGGCAAGCAGTACGAAGTCGGTATCAAGTACGAGCCGACGTCCATCGATGGCTTCATTCAGGTTTCGGCCTACCAGATCGACCAGGACAACATGCTCACCTCGGACCTCAACAATCCGGGCTTCAGCACCCAGAGCGGCACCGTCCGCTCGCGTGGTGTCGAGTTGGAAGGCAAGGTCAATGTCACCCGCAACCTGCGCGTAATGGCGGCGGTGTCGCGTAACCAGACCAAGTGGGAGAAAGACAACGACGGTCGTGAAGGTCGCACCCTGGCGATGCGTCCACCACTGACCGCGTCCGCTTGGGTCAACTACGACTTCGACAATTCCACTGCCCTGGCCGGTTTCGGTATGGGTCTGGGTGCACGCTACGTGCGCAGCAGCTACGGTTCGGACTACGAGTCGGACTCGTTCCAGATCCCGTCCTACACCGTGTATGACGCCATGGTCTCCTATGACCTGGAAAAATCGCCGCTGCACGTCAAAGGCGTGAAGCTGCAAGCCAACCTGCAGAACCTCACCGACGAGAAGTACGTTGCCGCGTGCAACAGCACCCTCGACTGCTACTACGGCGAAGGCCGTACCATGACCGCCGACGTGACCTACAACTGGTAATACGTTCAGCGATCACTAAAGCGCCGACATCTGTCGGCGTTTTTCTTGCTTGATTGGGCTTGGCGGCCGTTGGGCCGACCATGCTCTTGTGGACTTTGTGAGTGTCCGTTTTTTGGGGGTTACGGCTGGCGGTTCCGCTCTTAGAGCGGGTCACTTTTACCAGACGCCGAAAAGGTGACCAAAAAGTCTTCTCCCTGACGTACGGCACTTCGCTGAAGCTCAGTGTTCCCTTCTTAGCGTCGGCTAATGCCGAAGAACCTCGAAAGCGCAAGGCTATGCATGGCTTGCTGAGGGGGCAATGCTTGGATTGGGGTTGGGTTGGGTTGGGTTGGGTTGGGTTGGGGGCATATCCGTTGCTGCAGGTGTTGCCGCTGGCGGTTTCGCTTTTACAGCGACTCACTTTTCCAAACGCCGAAAAGTAAGCAAAAGGCTTTGCCCCCGGCGTACGGCACTTCACTGAGGCTCAGTGTTCCCTCGCTACGGTGTCCATCCGAGGGCATCGCCTCCGGTTTGCTTCGCTGCACCTCCTCTCGATGTGTGCGGCTTCGCCACAAGGCGCTGCGCGCCTCCCCCCTGATGAACACCTTCGCTCGGCCTGCCGATGGGGCAAAAGAGCAAAAGCAACATCAAAAGCCAGAGCCAGAGCCAAAGCAGATCAAAAGATCGCAGCCTTCGGCAGCTCCAGGGAAATCGGCAGCCCCTTTGCTCTGCTGTCAGACC
The DNA here is from genome assembly GCF_044743445.1 of Pseudomonas sp. NPDC087615. Classification (NCBI taxonomy): domain Bacteria; kingdom Pseudomonadati; phylum Pseudomonadota; class Gammaproteobacteria; order Pseudomonadales; family Pseudomonadaceae; genus Pseudomonas; species Pseudomonas sp. NPDC087615. Next base: position 72,505 of record NZ_JBIUWM010000010.1, read on the forward strand.
GCTTTCGCGAGCAAGCTCGCCCCCACAGAAAATCAAAAGCCGACCGCACGCTCTTCCACCACTCATCACAATGAGCGTTAGCTCGAGTAAAGCTCTTGATCTCAAAGGCCCGTCGGCAGGCTGAGAGCAGGGATTGATCCGGTGGTGGGAGCGCAGCGACCGTTCGACGGAGTCGAACACATCGAGAGGAGGTGCAGCTAAGCAAACCGCAGGCGAATGCCCCCGGATCAATCCCGCAGCGAAGGAACCCGAGCCACAGCGAGGGCCGAACGTCAGGGCCCAACCCTAAGAAGCCGTTACCGCAGCAACGGATATTCACTCAATCAAACAGCCAGTCAGTCAGTCAGCCCCCCGAACACTACTGCGATACATAAACACCAAAGCCAACCCCAAACAGACCATCGCCAAAATCCGGTTAGCAGACAAATCGATAGCCGGGTTGCCAAGCCAGCCAAAGTTATCAATCAACATCCCCATCCCCAACTGCCCGACAATCACCGCTACCGTCGCCACCGCCGTCCCCACCCGTGGCACCGCACCAACCATCACGATCATGTACACCACGCCAAACAACGCACCGCTGAGCTGCCATTTCGGCACGTCGAGCAAACTCACCGCGTGGGCCGGTTCAAAGAACAGAATCAGCAACCCGGTAACCAGCGCACCCACGGCAAACGTCAGCAAACTACTGCGCAAAACCCCAACGGTTTCACCCAAACGCCCATTGATCGCAGCCTGAACACTCAACACCGCGCCTGCCGCAACCACCACGGCCAACAAAATAATCAGATTCATCATCAACCCCGAGCAATCAAGACAAGTGCGGCGACAATCAGCAGCAGCGCCAGCCAACGTTCACCGTTGACCTTTTTACGAACCGCGCCGAACCAACCAAAGTGGTCGATCAACACACTCTTGCCAACCTGCCCGGAGAGAATCGCGATCATGGTCATGGCGATGCCAATGTGCGGGGTCGCCAGCGTCAGCACCACCACGTAGATCGGCCCGAGAACACCACCGATCAACTGCCAGCGCGGCAATGTGTTCAGTGCCGGCCCTTGTTGCGGGCCGCTGAACAACAGGAGCAAAAACAGAATCGCCGAGCCCACGCCGAAAATGCTCAACGTCGCCCACAAATGCCCGACCTGCACACCCAACGGCCCGAGCAAACCGGCCTCTACCGACAAACCCATCCCCGCCAAAATCACCAGCGGCAGCAACAACAAGCGCAACCCCGGTTTAACCGCCGGCGGCGCAACACTCACTTCATCCAACGTCTGCATCACAAACATCCAGGCCAATAAACGATGGCGCGGATTATCGGCTGGCGCCGCTGTGCGATAAATGGGAGCATCCTGACAACACTTTTGCGCAATACGCACAGCAGGACATCGCATGCACGGGCTTAACGAACTGGGATTCAAAGCGCTAAGGCTGTTTGTGGCCGTACTCGACCACGGCAGTTTTTCCGAAGTCGCCCGCCGCGAAGGCGTGGCGCCCTCTTCGATCTCAAGGCAGATCCAGTTGATGGAGCAGGCGCTCAACCAGCAATTGCTCTACCGCCACACCCGGGCGGTCACGCCGACCGAGGCCGGACGCATGCTCGGCCATCATGCGCGGCTGGTGCTGGTGCAACTGGAAGAAGCCGAGCAGGCGTTGCAGGAACAGCAAAGCGAACCCACGGGCCTGGTGCGAATCAACGCCCCCGTGGTGTTCGGCCAACGCCATCTGACGCCGTGGCTCGGTCAGTTATGCGCGCGCTATCCGAAGCTGCAACTGGATATTCAACAGACTGACCATTACGTCGATCCGCTGCAGGAAGGCGCCGATTTGCTGTTTCGCATCGGCCCGCTGCACGACTCCAGCATGCAAGCGCGGACTCTGGCGCCACATCGATTCCACGTCGCCGCCAGCCCCGCTTACCTCAAACGCCACGGCCCCCCGCAACATCCGGATGATCTGGCGCAGCATCAGTGCCTGGCCTACAAAGGCGCGACCGGCCAACAGCGCTGGTTTTTTCGCCGTGACGGGCAAGACTGGACACCGTATTCGGTCAAAGGCCCGATCACTGGCAACCACGCCGACACCCTCACGCAAGCCGCCGAGCAGGGATTGGGGCTGGTGATGTTTCCGTCTTGGCTGATTGGTGAGGCGGTGCGCGAAGGCAGGCTGGTACCGGTACTGAGGGAATATCAGGTCTCCAACAGCCTGGAGCCGCAGCAGATTGCAGTGCTGTGGCCGGGGAGCCGTCGGCTGTCGGTGAAGGTGCGGACAGTCATCGACTTCTTCATCGAATGCTTCGGCGAAATCCCCTATTGGGACAGACCTTAAGCCACACACAAAACCCAATGTGGGAGCGGGCTTGCTCACGAAGACGGTGTGTCAGAGACAGAAATACTGACTGTCACAACGCCTTCGCGAGCAAACCCGCTCCCACAGGTTATGCGTAGCGTTCTAGATACGGAACTGGCCTACGAGCTTACCCAACCGCTGGCCCAAATCCGCCAGGCTGCGTGAAGTCTGCGCCCCCAACTGCGTTTCATCCGCCACGTTATCCACCGCCACCGCAATCTGATGCACGCTGCGGTTGATCTCTTCGGCCACCGCCGTTTGCTCTTCGGCAGCGCTGGCAATCTGCGCGTTCATCGAGTTGATTGTCGCAATCAACTCAGCCATCGCATCCAGCGAAGCCCCGGCCTGATTAGCCTGCACCGAGGTGCCATCACCTGCCTCACTGGAACGGCGCATGGCCTCAACCGCCGACTGCGTCCCGGCCTGCAAGCGATCAATCATCCCCTGGATTTCCTGCGTGCTGATCTGCGTACGACTGGCCAGCGCCCGCACCTCATCGGCCACCACCGCAAAGCCGCGCCCGGCCTCACCGGCCCGCGCCGCTTCAATCGCCGCGTTCAGTGCCAGCAGGTTGGTTTGTTCGGCAATCGAGCGGATCACCCCCAGCACGCCGACAATTGACGACACGTCCTGTTGCAGACTGTCCAGCGACACGCCACTGCTGCGAATGTCGTCCACCAGCGCATGAATCTGTTTGATGCTGCCGGCCACCACGCGTTTGGCGCTCTGGCCTTCTTCGTCGGTCTGCTGGGCAGCGACGGCAGCGTTCTGCGCGCTCTTGGCGACTTCCTGCGCGGCAGCGGACATTTCGTTGATCGCCGTGGCGACCTGATCGGTCTCGTGGCGCTGACGCTCCATCGCTTGATCCGAGCGCTGTGCCTGATCGGACACCTGTGTCACCAACCCGGTCAGTTGCGTAGTCATCTCGGTGATCTGGCGCACCAGACCATGAATCTTGTCGACGAAACGGTTGAACGAACCGGCCAGTTCGCCGAGTTCATCCTGGCTGGTGATGTTCAGTCGGCGAGTCAGGTCGCCCTCGCCCGCCGCGATGTCATCGAGATTGGCTTTCATCAGGTTCAGCGGGCGCAGAATGGCGTTGGCCAGCAACATCCCCGCCACGGCGATGAGCAGCAGCATCACCACGGCTACGCCAACGATGCTCAGCACCACGCCTTGCATACGCTCCTGCACCTTGGCTTCGACCACCGCCACCTGCGCCTCGATGCCGTCAAGGTTGACCGAAGAACCGACGGCCATGTCCCACTTCGCCAGGTATTCGGTGTAGCCGAGTTTCGGCACCAGTACCTTGGCATTGCCTGGCAGCGGTGAGCTGTATTGCAGATAGTGAGTACCGTCCTTCGCCACACTCACCAGACCGCGGTTGACGTAGACGCCATTTGGATCGCGGTTGTCCTTGAAGCTTTTGCCCACGCCTTCGGGATCATTGGCCTTGAACAGGCGCACGGTCTCGGAGTCGTAACCGAAGAAGTAGCCATCCTTGCCGTAGCGAATACCCGACAGCAGTTTGATCGCTTGCGTCCGCGCCGCTTCATCGCCGGGAGCGGCGGCGTCATACAACGGCTTGATCGCGGTCATGGCCACGGCGACGTAACTTTGCAGTGTGGCTTTGGCATCGCTGAGCAGACGCTGGCGGGTTTCTTCGACTTCCTTGCTGGCCTGGTCCTGAAGGATGAACAGCGTGGTCAGGCTGATCACCAGCGCAAATAGCAACACCGGAAGAACGGCAAGGGAAAGGACTTTAGCCTTGAGACTCAGGCGCATGGGGGGCTCACTCTCTTGGTTTTATTGGCGTGGTTAAAGGCTTTAACGGCACGCCAGATCAAAAGTTGAGCAAACGATTCAATCCACCCCCTGTGGGAGCGAGCTTGCTCGCGAAGGCGTCGTGTCAGTCAGCAATTCTGTGTCTGATACACCGCTTTCGCGAGCAGGCTCGCGCCTACATGGGGATTTGTGGTGTTACAGCACCATCGCCCCGACCCAACCGAACGCCAGCAGTGGCAGGTTGTAGTGCAGGAACGTTGGCACAACGGTGTCCCAGATATGGTGATGCTGGCCGTCGATGTTCAAGCCGGAGGTCGGGCCCAGCGTCGAGTCCGAGGCCGGTGAACCGGCGTCGCCCAGCGCACCGGCGGTACCGACAATGCACACGGTCGCCAGAGGGCTGAAACCCAATTGCACACACAACGGCACGAAAATCGCCGCCAGAATCGGCACGGTGGAGAACGACGAGCCGATACCCATGGTCACCAACAAACCCACCAACAGCATCAGCAACACACCCACGCCCTTGCTGTGGTTGATCCACGTCGCCGACGACTCGACCAGGGTCTGCACCTGCCCGGTGGCCTTCATCACTTCGGCAAACCCGGAGGCGGCGATCATGATGAAACCGATCATCGCCATCATCTTCATGCCTTGAGTGAACAGGTCATCGGTCTCGCGCCACTTGACGATACCGGAGGCCGAGAAAATCAGAAAACCGGCCAGCGCCCCGATAATCATCGAGTCGAGCAACAACTGAACGACGAATGCCGCCGCAATCGCCACACCGGCAATCATCAGACTCAGCGGGTTGTACTGCACCGCCACCTGCTCGACCTGCTCGATTTTCGCCAGGTCGTAAACGCGCTTCTTGCGGTAGCTGATGAAAGCCATCGCCAGGCCGAACACCATGCCCAATGCCGGAATACCCATGGCGTGGGTGACATTGATGCCGCTGATGTCGACACCGCTGCGGGCAACGTTAGCCAGCAGGATTTCATTGAGGAAGATGTTGCCGAAGCCCACCGGCAGAAACATGTACGGGGTGATCAGACCGAACGTCATCACGCAGGCAATCAATCGGCGATCCAGTTGCAACTTGCTCAGTACATAGAGAAGTGGCGGCACCAGCAGCGGAATAAACGCAATGTGGATTGGCAGGATGTTCTGCGAGGCTATCGCGACCACCCACAGCATGCCGATCAGCACCCATTTGACGTTACCGCCGCCGGTCGAATGCTGGCGATCAACCATTACCAGAACCTTGTCGGCCAGCGCGTGGGCCAAGCCGGACTTGGCAATCGCCACCGCGAAAGCGCCGAGCAACGCGTAGGACAACGCCACCGTCGCCCCGCCGCCCAGACCGCTATTGAACGCCTTGAGCGTGGCATCAATGCCCAGACCACCGGACAGACCGCCGACCAGCGCACCGACGATCAGAGCGATCACTACGTGCACGCGGGACAGACTCAGGATCAGCATCACGCCGACGGCTGCAATCACTGCATTCATTTCACTACCTCAAAATCACTGCGGTGCAATAGTCACCGCCAGACAGGTTGAGTCCGCCCACGGAGCACCGGCGGATTTGCAAAGAGGGTCTTATTAGAAGGGCGCGCACTTTGAAGGAAGCAGCGGCAAGCTGCAAGTCACTAGCGGCAAGCTTTTGTGTTTTCCGCTTGCAGCTTGTTGCTTGCAGCTCAAGAAAGCTGCTGTCAGGCCGCTACAGTGCAAAGTCTCAGATATTTATCGAATAAGGACGTCTCCATGTGGCTAAGACAACTTTCCATCCAATGGAAAATCACCCTGCTCGCCGGGCTTTGCCTGGCCGGTATCGTGACCCTGTTGGTCGGTCTTTCGCTGTATCGCATGGAGCACAGTTCCGAACTGGTGAAGGCTTCAAGCATGGAGATGCTCACCGAGTCGGCTCAGGCGCGCATCGAATCTCAGGGAGAAGTGCAGGCGGCGGGCATTCGCCAGCAGTTCATGGACGCCTATCAATACGGCCACGGTTTCTCGCGACAGGTGTTGTTCCTGCGTGAACAGGCAGAAAAGCGCTTTCTCGATGCCTTCGATCTGCGCGAAGACATGACCCGTCAGGTCAAGTCCGCGCTGCAAGCCAACCCGGATTTGCTTGGCCTGTCGCTGGTGTTCGAAGCCAATGGGCTGGACGGCAAGGACGAACTGTTCGCCGGGCAAGCGGAACTGGGCAGCAACGAGAAGGGCCGCTTCGCCCTGTACTGGTCGCAGCCTGTGCCAGGCAAAGTCACGTCGATGGCGTTGCCGGAAAGCGACATGGCCGACACCAGCACCGGCCCCAGTGGCCAAGCGGCCAACGCTTGGTTCACCTGCCCGCGCACGACCCTCAAGCCGTGCGTGATCGAACCGTACTTCTACGTGATCGACGGCCAGAAGGTGCTGATGACCAGCATCGTCTTCCCACTGATGGTCAACGGCAAGGTCATCGCCTCGCTGTCGGTGGACATCAACCTCAACAGCCTGCAAGCGATCAGCCAGGGCGCGAGCAAAAAGCTCTATGACGGCCAGACCGCCGTGAGCATCATCAGCCCCGCCGGCCTGCTCGCCGGTTACAGTCCGGATGCCGGCAAACTCAGCCAGCGCCTGGACGCCGTCGACACCACCAGCGGCGCCGAACTGCTGCGCCTGCTCGCCTCCAGCAGCAGCGTCAGCAGCCTGCACAGCAAAGGCCAGTTGAAAGTGCTGTCGCCGTTCCAGCCGATTCCAGGTGGGCCGTCGTGGGGGGTATTGCTCGATGTGCCGGAGAAAGTCCTGGTCAGCCGCGCCGAAGCGCTCAAACAACAACTGGATGCGAGCAACACCTCGGGCACGCTGATCGAACTGAGCCTCGGCGTGCTGGCCGCGCTGGTCGGCCTGTTGTTGGTGTGGCTGATGGCGCGCAGTGTGACCAAACCGATCCTCGGCGTGGCGCACATGCTGGAAGACATCGCCAGCGGCGAAGGTGATCTGACCCGTCGCCTGGCGTACGACAAGAAGGACGAACTCGGTCAACTGGCCGGTTGGTTCAACCGCTTCCTCGACAAGTTGCAGCCGATCATTGCCGAAGTGAAACGCTCGGTACAGGACGCGCGCAACACCGCCGACCAGTCCTCGGCCATCGCCACCCAGACCAGCGCCGGCATGGAGCAGCAATACCGTCAGGTCGATCAGGTCGCCACCGCCTCCCATGAAATGAGCGCCACCGCCCAGGACGTCGCCCGCAGCGCCGCCCAGGCCGCTGAAGCCGCCAAGGATGCCGATCGCGCGACCCGTGAGGGCCTGACGGTGATCGACCGCACCACGGCGAGCATCGACACACTCGCCAGTGACATGAGCGCTGCGATGGTCCAGGTCGAAGGCCTGGCCGCCAACAGCGAGAAAATCGGCACGGTACTGGAAACCATCCGCGCCATCGCCGAACAGACCAACTTGCTGGCACTCAACGCGGCCATCGAAGCCGCCCGCGCCGGTGAAGCCGGACGCGGTTTCGCCGTGGTCGCTGACGAAGTACGCAACCTCGCCCGCCGCACGCAAGAGTCGGTCGAGGAAACCCGTCAGGTCATCGAGCAGTTGCAGAACGGCACACAAGATGTGGTGGGTTCGATGGGCAACAGCCATCGTCAGGCGCAGGGCAGTGTCGAGCAGGTGGGACAAGCGGTGACCGCGTTGCGCCAGATTGGCGATGCGGTGACGGTGATCAGCGACATGAACCTGCAGATCGCCAGTGCGGCGGAAGAACAGAGCGCCGTGGCTGAGGAGATCAACAACAACGTGGCGACGATTCGTGATGTGACCGAGTCGCTGTCCGGGCAGGCGAATGAATCGGCGCGGGTGAGCCAGTCACTCAATAGCTTGGCCAATCAGCAGCAGAGTTTGATGGATCAGTTCCGGGTCTAAGGCCCACTGCACAACACAATGTGGGGCTTGCTCGCGAAGGCGACGGTTCAGTCGACATCTTGATTGACTGACCCGCCGCCTTCGCGAGCAAGCCCACACAGTGGTTTTATAGCGACCGGCGGTTCAGCGCCGGGGCAACTCGACCACCACCTTCAACCCGCCCCACTCGCTTTCGCCCAGCACCAACAACCCGCCCCACGTATCGACGATATCCCGCACGATGCCCAGCCCCAGACCATGACCTTCAGTCTGCTCATCAAGCCGCGTCCCACGACTGAACACCTGGCCCCGTTGCGCTTCGGGTATCCCCGGCCCGTCATCCTCCACGCTCAGGGCAAAGCCATCAGTACGCTTGATCACACTGAGACGAACCTCGGCATCCGCCCATTTACAAGCGTTGTCCAGCAGGTTGCCAAGCAGCTCCAGCAGGTCTTCCCGATCCCATGGCAATTGCAATTGCGCCGGTGCCACGTAGCTCAGCGCCAGATGCTCGCCGTGGATCATGTTCAGCGTCGCCAACAGTCCTGGCAGTTCTGCGTCGCAATCGAACAACGCACCCGGCAGCGCATCACCGGACAATCGCGCACGATTGAGCTCGCGATTGAGCCGCTGCTGCACTTGCTCCAGTTGTTCCTTGAGGATCTTGCGCAACGCGGGATGGCCATCGAATTTTTCGCTCGACGCCAGACTCAACAGCACCGCCAATGGCGTCTTCAGGGCATGCCCCAAGTTGCCCAGCGCATTGCGCGAGCGTTTGAGGCTGTCTTCGGTATGGGCGAGCAAATGGTTGATCTGCGCCACCAACGGCTCCAGTTCCACGGGTACCTGATCGTCCAGTTGTGAACGCTGGCCTTGCTGCAATTGGGCGATCTGTTCGCGAGCCTTTTCCAGGGGGCGCAAGGCGCGACGCACGGTCAGACGTTGCAAAAACAGAATCAACAGCAACCCGGCCAGGCCCAACCCCAGCCCGATCTGGCGCATGCGCTGAAAACTCTCGCGTACCGGGGTGTAATCCTGCGCGACGCTGATCGAGATCGACTGGCCCAGCCGTCGATAGTCCGAACGCAACACCAGCAACTGCTGCCCGTCCGGGCCCAATTGCAGATTGCTGTGCAGGCCTTGGTGTTCGAGCTGCGGCAGGTCCTGATCCCACAACGAGCGGGAACGCCAGTGGCTGTCGGCAAAATCAATGCGGAAATAGTGCCCGGAAAACGGTCGCTGATAGGCCGGCGACAGGTGCCGCTCATCCAGCTGCAAGCCTTGCGGGCCACGCACCAGCGCCACCAGCAGGCTTTCGCTGTCGTTGCGCAAACCGGCCTCGAGATAGCGCTGCAATCCCACCTCAAACAGCCACAGGCTGGTTTGCGCCAGCACCAGGCCCACGACCACCATCACGCTGATCAACCCCAGGCTCAAGCGGCGCTGGATTGACCTCACGAAGCTTGCCCGCCGAACAGGTAACCCTGGCCGCGACGGGTTTCGATCACGCTTTTGCCGAGCTTGCGGCGCAGGTGATTGACGTGGACTTCAAGGACGTTGGAATCACGCTCGGTCTCACCGTCATAGAGGTGTTCGGCGAGGTGGCTTTTGGAGAGGATTTGCTCGGGGTGCAGCATGAAATAGCGCAGCAAGCGAAATTCGGCGGCGGTCAGTTGAATGTCGGCGCCATCGCGAACGACACACTGGCGGCCCTCATCCAGATGCAGGCCGGCCGCCTTTAGCGTCGGCTGGTTGGCCTGGCCTTTGGAGCGGCGCAATAACGACTGAATGCGCAAATAGAGCTCTTCGGGATGAAACGGTTTGGTCAGGTAATCGTCGGCACCGGCCTTCAGGCCTTCGATGCGCTCGGCCCAGGAATCGCGCGCCGTGAGAATCAGTACCGGCACCGCCAGGCCACCGGCACGCCATTGCGCCAGCACCTCTAGTCCCGGCACGCCAGGCAAGCCGAGGTCAAGGATGATCAGGTCATAGGGCTCGCTGCGGCCCTGATACACCGCATCCCGACCGTCCGCCAGCCAATCCACTGCGTAACCTTGGCGTTGCAGGCCGGCGAGCAACTCGTCGGCCAGCGGTACGTGGTCTTCCACCAAAAGCAAACGCATCGATCAATCTTCCTCGTCTTTCACAAGTTCACCGGTATCAGCTTTCAGGTGCAGCTCACGCGCCACACCCTCGACGGTCAGCAGCTCGACTTCATACATGTAGACGTCGTGCTTCTCTTCCAGCTCGACCTCCAAAAGCTTCGCGCCGGGGTAACGCTCCATTGCCTGATGCAGCACTTGCTCCAGCGGCAAAATCACACCCCCGCGAACCAGGCGCAGCGCTTCGTCCTGATCGAGGTCGCGAGCCATCGCCGTCGAACAAAAAATCACGAGCGCCAACGCCGTGCAACGGGTGGCGCGAACATTAACCTTCATTACTTATCCTGATGATCCCTGAGAACCTGCCCCGTCACCGCGTTCAATTCCAGATCCCATTCCTGCCCCCGCGGATCACGCATTTCAACCTGGTAGATGTACTTGCCGTACTGCTCTTCCAGTTCGGTGTCGGTGATCTCGGAACCCGTGTGTCTGGCCAGCGCCGTGGCGTTGAGCTTTTCGAAGGAGACGATAGTACCAGCGTCGCGCAGACGCAGGGCTTCATCGGGACCAAGATCGCGGGCGTGGGCGATGCTGGCGGTCAAGCCGAAAAGCGAGGCGATGGACAGGGCAGTCAGGTTTTTCATGGGTGACTCCATATTTTTATGTGTTGCAACGCAGGGCACCTTAGCGGGATGAACTTAACTGAAACTGAATTGCCATCATTGTTTCCTTGCTCCCACAGAGGGCCACCGTGGTTCTATAATCCTTCGCTTGCTAACGATCGAGACCGGTATGACAGCCATCCACATCAAGTTTCCGTCCCTCACCCTCAAGGCCGGCCCCCGGGCCATGGCGCGCATCCGCGCCCAAGGCCTCAACGCTGCTGATGTCGGCACCCTGCCCGGCGCGGCCGGTGGGCCGAAGGCCTTGGGAATTCAGGGGCTGGATCTGGCCTTGTTCGGTGAGTGGCTGCCGAGTGCGCCGCGCGAACGTTCGCTGATCGGTGCGTCAGTGGGTTCCTGGCGCTTCGCCAGCGCCTGCCTGCCGGACGCCGCCGCAGGCATTCGTCGCCTCGGCCACCTGTACGCCGAGCAGAATTTCAACAAAGGCGTGACCATGGCCGAGATCAGTCAGAGCTCGCAGCGCATGCTCAATGACCTGCTCGATGGCCGCGACGACAGCATTCTCAATAACGCCGATTACCGCTTGAACATCATGGTGGTCAAAAGCCAGGGCCGTCTGGCGGACGACCATCGCGCTCGACTCGGGCTGGCGCTGGGCTCGGTGATTGCCGACAACCTGCGTGGTCGCGCGCGGCTGTCGCGACATTTTGAACGGCTGATCATCCACGATCCGCGCCTGGCACCGCCGGTCCATGCGCTCAACGATTTCCCGTCGCGCTTCGTCGCGCTCAATGCCGCCAATCTGCGTCAGGCGCTGCTGGCGTCGGGTTCGATTCCAATGATCATGGAAGGCGTGCGCGACCTGCCCGGCGCCGGTGCAGGGACTTTCCGCGACGGCGGTCTGCTCGACTATCACCTTGACCTGCCTTATAGCGGCGACGGCATTGTGCTCTATCCGCACTTCACCGACCGGGTGATTCCGGGCTGGTTCGACAAGACCCTGCCATGGCGCCGGGCCTCGGTGGAGCGCTTGCAAGACGTGTTGTTGCTCGCGCCGTCAAAGGAATATCTGGCACGCCTGCCCTACGGCAAACTGCCCGACCGCAACGACTTCAAGCGCTTCATGGGCGATGCGCCGAGCCGGCAAAAATACTGGCACGCGGCGATGGACGAGAGCCGGCGCCTGGGGGATGAATTCCTCGAACTGGCTGCCAATGGTCGCCTCGCCGAGCGCTTGCTGACCCTTTAGTCAGCAAGGCCAAACACAAGCTGATAAACTCGCCGCCTGCCCGAATCGCTGCGGCGAACGCCATCTGAACAGAGCTGAAACTACTGTGGAAATCTTCAAGGAATTTACATTCGAATCCGCCCATCGCCTGCCGCACGTACCGGACGGCCACAAGTGCGGGCGCCTTCACGGCCACTCGTTCAAAGTGGCGATTCACCTGAGCGGCGACCTCGATCCGCACACAGGCTGGATCCGCGACTTCTCCGAGATCAAAGCGATTTTCAAGCCGCTCTACGAGCGCCTGGATCACAACTACCTGAACGACATTCCCGGCCTGGAAAACCCGACCAGCGAAGTCCTGGCCAAATTCATCTGGAATGAATTGAAACCACTGCTGCCGGAACTGAGCGCGATCCGCATCCACGAAACCTGCACCAGCGGCTGCATCTATCGCGGCGAGTAATTCAATACACATCCCCTTTGTAGGCGTTGCCAGAAGCCGCTCCAGGGGATCGGTGTTCATCAAGGAATATAGAGAACAGCCTTCGCGGCTGTTTTTTTATGCCTATGCTTTTTTGGCTCCCACCCTGCCAAGAGGACAGGACCATGACGGACTGGCTGCTGGACCAAGTCTTCGACTTCAACGGGCATAGCGTGCGGTTGACTCACAAAACATTGACATCACCATTAAGAGTCAGTCCCTCAATCCATGTATGAAGCCCCCGCTTGATAACATGCCGTGATTTGAACGCCCCTGACTCCTCTAGAATATCTTTCAATATCGGTGAATGCGTAACAACCCAAATCTGCGATCGCTTACTGGCAGAGCTAATCAAACCAGCCAACGATCTGAGCATATCAGGATGAAGGCTGTTATCAGGCTCGTTCAAAACAATAAAAGGAGGCAATGAACCGGATGTCAGCGCAACGACCAGGCAAATATACTGCAACGTACCGTCAGACAACTCCCACGCATTACTTGTCCGATTACTGTGAGCGAAACGCAAACCAAACGAAACGGTACGCTCAGGCTTTGAAATGTCCAAAGTTGCTCCACCGAATGTATCCGCAATCAGCTTTTCAATAACATCAAGATCCTGAACTATATATTTTTGCGTCGCCAAAACAGCAGCGAGATTTGCTCCAGAGGAATCAAGCACGGTACCACTAACAGCGTAGCAAGGCTTACGGAGGGGTGACTCAATATCAGTCCTGAAACCATGATAAAAACGCCACCCCATTATTTCATGTTTGATACGCAATACCTCGGGAAAACGCTCCGCATCTGAGAGAGCGTTTAATGCCGTGGCCGAGGGAAATAGTCGAATAGAATTAGTCATGTCCAGCATGGCCATTTCTCGATCCATCACTTTCAAGAAACTATTCTCTCTGACCATCAGAATATGAATTTTTCGCCCATCGTAAAACGACAACTTTTCATCTTTAATTTGTGGTTCAAACTCAAAGCCATCGCCCAATATAATTTTTTCTCCAAAAACATTTTTTTGCGGCACCAAGCCCGCTGTAATTCTATAACTGTAATAGCCATTATCTGAAAAAGTTGAAAAACGCACTTCGAGAATAATCTTTGAGCGTTCGGCACTGCGCTTTGAATTTTCAGAAAGGATCGACTGCATGCCACCTTCCCTAACGATAAACTTTGAGAACTCCCCCGTCGCGGCAGCCTGCACGAGCTTTAGTGCATTATACAAATTTGTCTTCCCAACTCCATTAGCGCCATGAAAAAGGTTCAACCCGTCAAGATTAATAAACACATCATCAATAGAGCGATACCCTTTAACTGAAACAGACAAAATTCTCACCACTAAAGCTCCACACAATATTCGCCATTAAACGAGACCACTCGATCAGCCAGCTTTAATATCGACTCCCGATGAGCAACAATGATCACAATGTTAGACGTATTATATTTCTTTATATTTGATATGACTGTACGCTCTGCCGCCTCATCAAGAAACGCGGTACTCTCATCAAAAACAACCACTTTATGATCCCGCAAAAAACTTCTTGCCAGCGCAAGACGTTGGCGCTCTCCTCCCGACAACATTAAACCTCTGTCTCCAATTTCCGTGTCCAGTCCGGACGGTAATCCTTTCAGGAACACCTCAAGATTAGCGAGCTTTAAAACAGCTTCCAGTCTCTCATCCGGTGCATTCTGATCGGCAACTTTTAGATTAAATCTCAGCGTACCGTTGAACAAACCAACCTCTTGGGATACGAAAGAAAACCTGGAATAAAAATCGTGATCAGACAAATCGCCTATCGCAACACCACCATATTTAATTAAACCCGACGAGGGCACGTAGAGTCGCATCAGCAATTTGACAATAGTTGACTTACCCACGCCAGACGGGCCAGTGATCGCGACGACTTCACCCGGAGCAAATCGAATTGACAAATCACACAGCACCTTTTCTACAGGTCGGTTAGGGTAAGAGAACCCAACGTTACAAAACTCCAGACCATGACCAACGTTCGGTAGTTTATTACCTTTATCAACACGCCGAATTTCGCAAGCGTCAAAATGCTTTAGTAATGGTGCAAACCCACCTAGTGACTCGATCATGCTTCCAACACTTTTTAAAAGAGCGTCGTACGGCTGACAAACCTGAAACATATAGGCTGCAACCATTACGAAATGACCAACACCTATCTCACCGGAAAGCAACCTTAACGAGGACTCATAAATAACCACAAAAAAAACCAATGAAAAAATAACTATCCTGACCACCTCCAGAGAAGTACTTTTCCTATAGAAATCCAACCAAGACTGGCAAACCCCTTCTTGATCTTCGCGAAAAAACCGCAGTAGAAACTCCTCAGCCAAATAAATACGTATCGTCTCAATATTCGAAACAATACCATGGACAGTTTTAGAACATCCCATTTCCTTCAATATCACAGCTTTGAATAGTTCTGACAAACGACCTATCACTGAAGCGCTAAGAATGGCATATACAAAAACATATAAAAAAATCATAAACATTACGAAAAAATCCTCAAAAAACAGCAACACTACAAATGATACTAATATCTGAACCAAGGACGGCAGCACACCAACCAATAAAGAGCGCACAGTATTATCCATACTCGCAGAAGCACATTGCAACACCTGCGCAAGGTGTGCCGGCCCTTGTACAAGACTCTCATTCGCAGATAAACCAATAGATTTCTTAATAAACATCTCACCGAGATTTATATTAACCCTCTGAATAAACATCATTATCAACACATCAGACGAATGAGATAACACCTGAGATATAAAAACAACACCAATCACCAAAACCAGAAAGATCAAGAACTGTTCATGATCACTTGAAGCGACCGCAAGCATCCGTTGAAAAAACATGGGCAACAACCCAAACCCTATCGCGGCAAGGAAAACCAGAGTTACCAATAAGGCCAAACGACCTGCATCCTTTGATTTCATGGACAACTTTAATAGCTTATAAGCATCGACAAACCCTTTGGCTTTCATTCGAATACTTCCTGAAAGTTAAGCTTGAACAATTCATGAGGTAACAGGGGAAAGGATCGATCACCTGTCATCAGGGATTTCAGGGATACTTGCCCATAACAGAATCCACTTTTTTATTGATTTTGGCGAGTAGGAAGCATAGCAACACCTGCTGAAGCATTGAGTACAGTTACTTGTCGCCGGCCCCGTGTGTACAGGTCTTGTAAGCTCCATTCCAGGGGGAGTATTTTCAATTTGCAAAAGAAGTGGATCTACATACATTTTTACGAAGACAGCACTCATCATGACGCCATCCGCCCGAATAACATTTTTAATAGATTCAATATCGACACTACGAATACTCATCTTACGTCCTTGTATTGCCATTAGAATGCTTTGAAAAATTGAGAATCATTTGGAACTATAGATATATTGGATCAAACCTTTACGGTCAATAAATTCGAAGCAGGAACAGGACTAATATCCTGTAGGACTATTCCAGTGGGGCCATAGGAACAATCCAGACTCAATTAAAAATATAAAGTTCTTTCATACAAGAAATTGACAGAACAAAACATCAAGATGACAGCTCACCCCAATAGTTGTTAATCCAACAACTATCAATTCATATATTTCTCAAGCATTGGAAATAGCTATTCAAACTTGGTTCGAACTCTGCAACCTTCCCCGCCTCTCTCTCATTCCAGCAAGGAACGCCCTATGGCGCAGAGCGATGCCGGCAACGATCCCCCCCTTAGCGAAGTCCCCAAAGTGGCGATTCACCTAAGCGGCGACCTCGATCCGCACACGGGCTGGATCCGCATCCACGAAACCTGCACCCGTGGCTGCATCTATCGCGGCGAGTTATCCGTGAAGAACACTGAAATCCCTGTAGGAGCGGGCTTGCCCGCGATAGCGGATATCAGTCGCATCAATGTTGAATGTGCCTACGCCATCGCGGGCAAGCCCGCACACAGGGGTGATGCATGACGAATTCATAAATCACAGGCAAAAAAAAACCGCACTGGGCGACACCCATGCAGTTCTGTTGAATCGTTCGATATTCGTTAAGGTGGTAACCCCACCAGCCACACCCCGGCACACAATGTTCCCGCTGTGGCTGCTTCCTTCCGGATCTGACCAGGTTCACGGGTAATCGTTGCGGGGGGACCGATGGGGTCACCATAACGACACTCACCTGTCGGCGAGCCGCGCCATTGTACCTATCTGAGACGAAGTTACAACCGTTGGTTTCAGATTAAAAACATGAAGAGGTTCAAGCACTTGCTATTGCGCTTGCAACACCTCATCAGCCCTGCCGCCCTCTTGCTGGATCACCAGGTGGATGAAGTGCAGCTTGGCAATCGCCGCCGCCGGCAACACGAACGGGTAGAAGTCCGGCTGGCCCATGCTGCGCGACAATTCGTTGAGCATGCCGGCCAGTTCGATCCAGGCGTTGACGAACGACAGAAACGCCCCGCCGCCAGGATGCTCAGGCTCGAACAGAGTGCTTGGCGCAAATGGCTGGTAGTCGAAGTCCATTTCCCGCGCACTCATGCCAAAACCCAGCGCAGTGTCCACTGCGTCCATCATGTGCAGGTAATGCGCCCAGGTTTCCGCCCAGTCTTCCCAGGGGTGCATGGTCGCGTAGGCACTGACGTAATGCTGCGGCCAGTCCAGCGGGGCGCCTTGTTGATAGTGGTGGTCAAGTGCCTCGGCATAGCTGGCGCGCTCGTCGCCAAACAGGTTGCGGAATGATTGGAGCCATGGACCGTTAGCGATCAGCCGATCCCAATAGTAGTGCCCAACCTCGTGGCGAAAATGCCCCAGCAGCGTGCGATACGGCTCATGCATTTGCGCCCTCACCCGCTCGCGATGGGCGTCGTCGGCTTCTTTGATGTCGAGGGTGATCAGGCCGCTCGCGTGGCCGGTCATTGGCGAGTTGCCTTCGAGGTCGACGCCGATGAAATCGAAGGCCAGTCCGGTTTCTTCACTCACCGTTTTCGGGATGACCTGCAAGCCGAGGGTGATCAGCTGTGCCACCAGGCGGCGCTTGGCAGTTTCCACCTTGCGCCACAGTTCGGGGTTTTCAGAAACCGAAAGATCGGGAATCGTGCGATTGAGGCTGCAGGCGACGCACAGGAGGTCGTGACCGTTGTCCGGCAGCAGCCAGTTGCATGCAGCAGGCGTATCGAGATTGGCGCAACGACGGAACAGTCCCGCCTCGGGGTCGGCATCCAGCGTCCAGGAGCCTTCCTGCGGCCCCGGTTGCAGCGAGGTCAGGCGACTTTGTTCAGACTGATAACCGAGCAATGCGCTGCAAGCCAGGCACTGACTGTTGCGAAAGAACAGTGACTGACCGCAGCGACACGGCCAGACTTTGCTGTTGCGTGAAGATTCGCCCATGAACGGCGCGACGATACGAGAACTGAGTTGCTCGAAAAAGCGGTACATGGCGATCTCTCCTTGGGGCTTGCCAAGACTAGATCATTCCCGCCCAAAGATCGTTCCCACGCAGAGCGTCACTAGTGTCCGGTAAAACCTGTTTCATAGCAGAAGGCAGCCTTGAGCTGCCTTCTGCTCCGTTCGCTTCTGCCTTCGTTGTTCAAGATGTTCGATGTTTGATGGCCGTTCGAACAACGTGTGGGCTAGCCGAATGACGAAGCTGGAAATAGACCCAGAGCCACCTGACCGGCGCTGATAAAGGTGCAGCAAGAGGTACGTGATCAAAGCGCTGTATATCTGAAGACGGACGGCATTTTCGGAGAACTTGAAGCATCTGTGCAAATCGGGTGCTGCTGAACATAGGCGAAAATCGAGTCTGAAAAACCTGATTATTGCTCAGGAAGCAGGCACAGCAAGGGGGAGCAAGCTCCCCCTTCAGTTTTTACCGGACACTAGTGACGCAATGCGTGGGAACGAGAGGTCAGACGGAGAGGCCGCAGCCCTTCAGGAACGCGATAAATGCCTCCTCATCCATCACCTTCACCCCAAGCTCATTGGCCTTGGTCAGCTTGGAGCCAGCGCCAGGGCCGGCCACCACGCAATGCGTCTTCGCCGATACAGAACCGGCAACCTTCGCCCCAAGGCTTTCCAGATGTTCCTTGGCGACATCGCGGCTCATCAACTCGACCTTGCCCGTCAGCACCCAAGTCTGCCCGGACAGCGGCAAACCTTCGACGACCTTCTTCTCGCTCTGCCAGTGCATGCCGAAATCACGCAGTTGCTTCTCGGCCTCCTCGGCCAGTTGGCGATGCTGCGACAGCGCAAAAAACTCACGTACCGAATTGGCCTGTTTCTCTGCCAATGCCTGACGCATGTCCAGCCAGTCGGCGCTCATTACCGCGTCGAGCGAGCCAAACTTGTCTGCCAGTTTCTGCGCCCCGCCTGGGCCGACCGAAGGAATGTGCAGCTTGTCGAGGAAGCCGCCCAGCGTAGTGCTGGCGGCAAACTCGGCGCCCAGTTCGCCCTGATCCTGAATCTGCAAGCCATGACCGAGCAATTCGCTGATCACCTGCTGGTTGTGCGCATCTTCAAAGAAGCTGTGAATCTCGTGCGCCACTTCCAGGCCGACATCCGGCAGATACGTCAGCACTTGCGACAACGCCTGTTGCACGCGCTCCAGCGAACCCAGCGAGCGCGCCAGTACCTTGGCCGTTTCTTCACCAACATCGGGAATGCCAAGGGCATAGATGAAACGCGCCAGCCCCGGCTTCTTGCTGTCTTCGATGGCCGCGAGCAGTTTGTTACTGGACACCTCGGCAAAGCCTTCAAGATCGACGATGTCATCAAACTTCAGCGCGTATAAATCGGCCGGCGAACTGACCAGACCTTCATCGACCAATTGCTCGACGCTCTTGTCGCCGAGGCCTTCAATGTCCATCGCACGACGCGAGACGAAGTGGATGATCGCCTGCTTCAATTGCGCGCCACAGGCCAGGCGCCCCACGCAGCGATACACCGCGCCTTCGCTGACGGTTTCCTTGCCCTTGCTGCGCTTGATCAGTTGCGTGCGCTCGACGTGGGAGCCGCACACCGGACAGCTCTCAGGAATCGCCACAGGTCGTGCATTGTCCGGACGGCGTTCGGTGACCACTTGCACCACTTGCGGGATCACGTCACCGGCACGACGGATGATCACGGTGTCGCCGATCATCAGGCCCAGCCGCGCGACTTCGTCCATGTTGTGCAGCGTGGCATTGGCCACGGTGACGCCAGCGACTTTGACCGGTTTCAACCGCGCAACCGGAGTAACCGCGCCGGTGCGACCGACCTGAAACTCCACATCAAGCAACTCGGTGAGTTCTTCCATGGCCGGGAATTTATGCGCAATCGCCCAACGCGGTTCGCGAGCGCGGAAGCCCAGTTCACGCTGATCGGCAATGCTGTTGACCTTGAACACCACACCGTCGATTTCGTAAGTCAGCGAGCTGCGTCGCTCACCCATATCGCGGTAGTAATCGAGGCACTCGTCGATGCCTTTGGCCAGTTTCAGTTCGTGACTGATCGGCATGCCCCACTTTTGCAACTGTTTGAGGTTGCCGATGTGGGTGTCGGAAATATCGTGGGACACCTGGCCGATGCCGTAGCAGCAGAACTCCAACGGACGGTTGACGGTGATCTTCGAATCCAGCTGACGCAGACTGCCCGCCGCCGCATTGCGCGGGTTGGCGAAGGTCTTGCCACCGATGTCCAGTTGCGAGGCGTTGAGGCGCTCGAAACCGGCCTTGGACATGAACACTTCACCGCGCACTTCCAGGGTCGCCGGCCAGCCTTCGCCGTGCAGCTTCAGGGGAATGTTGCGCACGGTGCGCACGTTGACGCTGATGTCTTCGCCGGTGGTGCCGTCACCGCGTGTGGCGCCACGAACCAGCACGCCGTCCTGATACAGCAGGCTGACCGCCAGGCCATCGAGCTTCGGCTCGCAGCTGTACTCCACCGCCGAACCACCGCCGAACAGATCGCCGGCCGGCAGATCCAGACCTTCAGTGACACGGCGATCAAACTCGCGCATATCGTTTTCTTCGAAGGCGTTACCGAGGCTGAGCATCGGCACTTCGTGGCGCACCTGAGTAAAGGCGGTCAGCGCCACACTGCCGACACGCTGGGTCGGCGAGTCGCTGGTGATCAGCTCCGGGTTGGCTGCTTCCAGAGCCTTGAGCTCGTGGAACAACCGGTCGTACTCGGCATCCGGAATGCTCGGCTCGTCGAGGACGTGGTAACGGTAGTTGTGCTGATCCAGCTCAGCGCGCAGCGCTAGAATGCGGTTTTGGGCGGCGGTCATGGGTGTTCTCTCATAAAGCAAAAGAGCAGCCGAGGCTGCTCAATCTATTTTGCCGATTGCCTCTGTATAACGAGGCAATCTTTTCAATCAACGCTTATGGGTCAGGGCGCGGCGCTCGAACTCGACGATGCGCTGACGGTAATGCTCGATGGTCTGCGCGGTCAGGACGCTGCGCTGATCATCTTTGAGTTCACCGTTCAGTTCCTGGGACAACTTGCGGGCAGCGGCCACCATCACGTCGAAGGCCTGCTTCGGATGACGCGGACCTGGCAGGCCGAGGAAAAAGCTCACTGCCGGGGTGCTGAAATGATCGATATCGTCCAGATCAAAGATGCCCGGCTTGACCGCATTGGCCATGGAGAACAGCACCTCGCCGTTGCCAGCCATGCTTTCGTGGCGATGGAAAATATCCATCTCACCAAAACGCAGACCGCTTTCCAGAATATTCTGCAACAGCGCTGGGCCTCTGAAACCGGCAGCGTCGCGGCAGATCACGCTGATCACCAGAACTTCTTCGGCTTGCGGTTGTTCCTTGTCACTGGCCACCGGTGCAGCCTTGGCATCATTGGCAAAGTCTTCACGGCTGCTGAAGCTCGGGCCACCGTCCAGATCCAGGTCAAGGTTCAGGTCGCCCTGGGCAGGACCGTTGCTGCCACGCTTGCCACGCTTGGAACCGGATTCGCGAGGCTCGCGTGCTTCGCGGGCCGGCATGCTCACCGACGGCAGATCATGCTCGTCCAGTTGTGGCTCTTTGTGGGTGTCCAGGACGCGGGCCGGGCCCAACAGCTCGGCGCTGGTGTCCTCGTCCGGCAAATTGGACAGACTTCGATCAAGACGGAATTTCAGTTTTCCCTTGCCGCCGCGCATCCGGCGCCAGCCATCGAAAAGAATACCGGCTATCACAATGATGCCGATGACGATCAGCCACTCGCGCAGACCGATTTCCATGTAATCCCGTGCCTCTATAAAAAATGCTGAAAAATAAGGGGTTTACACTGTGCAAACCGCTTTAAAACGTGGCGCCAACTCTATGTTCTGACAGGCGTTTTGCCCACGTATACGAAAAATTGACATTAAACTAGCACGATCAAAGGCTTCGCAGCTACAAGCTTTAAGCTCCAAGCTGCAAGCCGCTTCACTTACCGCTTGAAGCTTGCAACTCGCCGCTGCGCCGCTAGGCGTCCACCATCGCCATCGCCTCCTCGACATCCACAGCTACCAGTCGCGAACAACCCGGTTCATGCATCGTCACACCCATCAACTGCTCGGCCATTTCCATGGCGATCTTGTTGTGAGTGATATAGATGAACTGCACGGTCTGAGACATCTCTTTAACCAATCGTGCGTAGCGTCCAACGTTAGCGTCATCCAGTGGTGCATCAACTTCATCGAGCATGCAGAACGGCGCCGGGTTCAATTTGAAGATCGCAAAAACCAGTGCCAGCGCGGTCAGGGCTTTTTCCCCGCCGGAGAGCAAATGGATGGTGCTGTTCTTCTTTCCTGGCGGCTGCGCCATGATCGTTACCCCTGTATCGAGTAGATCTTCGCCCGTCAGTTCCAAATACGCGCGCCCGCCACCGAAAACTTTTGGAAAAAGCGCCTGTAAACCGCCATTGATCTGATCAAAGGTATCTTTGAAACGGTTTCGGGTTTCCTTGTCGATCTTGCGGATAACGTTTTCCAGCGTTTCCAGTGCCTCGACCAGATCGGCATCCTGAGCATCCAGATAACGTTTACGCTCGGATTGTTGCGTGTATTCGTCGATGGCCGCGAGGTTGATCGCACCCAGACGCTGTATCC
Source organism: Pseudomonas sp. NPDC087615 (assembly GCF_044743445.1). NCBI lineage: Bacteria > Pseudomonadati > Pseudomonadota > Gammaproteobacteria > Pseudomonadales > Pseudomonadaceae > Pseudomonas > Pseudomonas sp. NPDC087615. Next base: position 95,051 of record NZ_JBIUWM010000010.1, read on the forward strand.
GCGCATTGATCCGTTCGAGTTCCTCTTCGGCTTCGCGTTCACTGGCCTGTGCCGTTAATGTCGCGAGCACGCCATTGAGATCGTAGCCATCTTCGAGCAGTTGATCCTGCAAAGCCTTGCGGCGCACGGTCAGGGCTTGCCATTCCATGCGCTGCTGTTCGAGCTGGCCACGGATCAACTGCGATTGCTGCTCGGCTTGCGTCCGGCGTTTTTCCGCTTCGCGCAATTCACGGTCGGCATCTTCCAGGGCGATTTGCGCTGTCTTGAGTTCTTCGTCGACGGTCATGCGCTTGTCGAGCAACTCTTCGAGCTTCAGGCGCAGCTCTTCCAGAGGGGCCTCGCCCTCCTCCAGATTCAGACTCAACTGTTCGCGCTTTTCGGTCAGACGCTCGGCCTGCATTTCCAGACGCTCCAGCGCCTGGCGCGTGGAGTCATGCTGCGCGCGCAACGAGCCGAGACGCACGGCCAGTTGATGCGCGTGATCCTTGTGCTGCCGCGCTTCCTGACGCACGCGGTCGAGGCGCTCGCGCAAGCTGTCTCGCTGGGCCAGCAGCAACTCGCGCTGCTCGGTGTCCAGCGCCATGGCGTCGAGGGCGTCCTGCAATTGCATGCGCGCTTCGCCTACTTGCTCATGCTCGAGCTCACGCTGCTCGCCGAGCTCTATCAGCTCTTCATCGAGACGGGTACGGCGCAGCGTCAGTTGTTCGGCCTTGGCTTTGCCGGCGGACAACTGGGCTTTCAATTCACCTTGCTGACGGGCTTCGTCTTGCAGCAAGCGACGCAAATGTTCGCGACCGTTTTCCTGCTGACGCTGTTGCGCGCGCAGGGTTTGCAAACGGGTTTCCATCGCCTCGACCGTGGCCTCACGCTCTTCACGTTCGAGATGCAGCGTCTCGATTTCCTGGCCACGGGCGAGCATGCCGCTTTCGGCTTCGCTGGCACGGCGCACGCGCAGGAAATGCCGACCGACCCAGTATCCATCGCGGCTGATCAGACTCTGCCCGGCACTCAACTGGCCGCGCAGGGCCAACGCCTGTTCCAGACTGTCGACCGGTTTGACCTGACTGAGCCATGGCGACAGATCAATCTGTGCCTCGACCTTGTCCAGCAAGCTGCCAGCCACGCGCACGCCGTCGTTGCCAGGGCTGAGCAGGCGCAAATCGCCCTGCGTAAAACCGGACAAATCAAAGCCGTTGAAATCGTCGACCAGTACCGCCTGCAAATCGGCGCCGAGCACGGTTTCCACCGCCAGCTCCCAACCGGCCTCGACCTTCAGGCCTTCGGCCAGACGCGGACGTTCGGCCAGGTTGTGCTCCTTCAGCCATTCAGCGGTGCCGGTGCCCGGGTCGAGCGCGGCTTGCTGCAAGGCTTCCAGAGAAGCCAAGCGACCATTAAGGCGCTGCAAATCACCCTGCGCCTGTTGCTGCGCGGTCAGCGCCTGCTGCAACTCCTGGCGCAGTTGCTCAAGCTTTTCGACCTGAGCCTCTTCGCTGGTTTGCAAATCTTCGAGCGTCGCTTCGGACTCGGCGAGTTGCTCGTTGAGTTCCATGATCGCCGCGTCTTCCGGATCGGCCGAGAGCAACGCACGCTCTTCGCCAAGGCGCTTTTGCCGATCGGCCAGACGCTCCATGCTGGTTTCCAGCTGCTGGATGCGCGACTGCTGGACTTCAGCCTGACGGCGCGGTTCAGCGGCGGTCAGGTTGAAGGTGTCCCACTGCTCCTGCCAGCCGTGCATCACGGTTTCGGAATCTTCCAGCGCGGCGGCAGCCTCTTCGGCGGCGGCGCTGGTGACTTCCTGCTCAGGGGTGAGCATGTCCAGCTCTTCGCCGAGGGTCAGCAGCAACGTGCGGTCGTGGCCCAAGTGCGATTCGGTTTCCAGACGAGCGCGCTCGGCTTCTTTCAAGTCGTCCTGCAACTGACGCAAACGTTGCTGGCCGTGCTGGATGCTCTGCTCGACGCGGGCGATGTCGCCACCGACCGAATAGAAGCGCCCTTGCACCAGATTGAAGCGCTCCGACAGATCATGGTGCCCGTCGCGCAGGCGTTCGATAGCGGCGTCGGCGTTACGTTGCTCGGCGACCAGCGCTTCGAAGCTGATTTCCTGGGTGCCAATGATCGACTCGCGCTGGCCGACCTGATCGTTCAGATCCTGCCAGCGCAGGGCCGACAGTTGCGCCTTGAGCTGACGCTCCTCGGCTTTGAATTCCTGATATTTCTTGGCGGCCTCGGCCTGGCGGTGCAAGCGCTCGAGTTGACGCTCGAGTTCTTCGCGCAGGTCGGTCAGGCGGGCAAGGTTTTCGTGGGTGCGGCGGATGCGGTTTTCGGTCTCGCGCCGACGCTCCTTGTACTTGGAGATACCTGCCGCTTCTTCGATGAAGTTGCGCAGGTCTTCAGGCTTGGATTCGATCAGCTTGGAGATCATCCCCTGCTCGATGATCGAGTAGCTGCGCGGGCCGAGGCCGGTGCCGAGGAAGATATCGGTGATGTCGCGACGACGGCATTTGGTGCCGTTGAGGTAATAAGTCGTCTGGCTGTCGCGGGTCACTTTGCGGCGAATGGAAATCTCCGCGTAAGCGGCGTATTCGCCCAGCAGCGTACCGTCGGAGTTGTCGAACACCAACTCGATGCTCGCCTGACTCACCGGTTTACGACTGGTCGAGCCGTTGAAGATGACGTCGGTCATCGACTCGCCACGCAGGTTTTTCGCCGAACTTTCGCCCATCACCCAGCGTACGGCGTCGATGATGTTCGACTTGCCGCAACCGTTCGGCCCGACGACCGCCGCCATGTTACTGGGGAAGTTCACCGTGGTCGGGTCGACGAAGGATTTGAATCCCGCCAGTTTGATGCACTTGAGACGCACGCTTAGGCGACCGTCAGGGCAGACACCACCAGATCGCAACTGCGCTGGGCGTAAGCCGTCAGCACGATGCGGATCTGCGGCAAATCACGGGCAAGCACGGCGGCCAGCAAGCGCTCGAACAGTTCGAGGAACTCGCTCATCTCGGCCTTGCGCTGCTCGAGGGCGAGGAAGTACGCGCGGCTCATCGCCGGTTGCAGGTTCTCGACGGTTTCTTGCAGGTATGGATTGTTGGCAAACGGATAGGCCGCGCGCATCACGGCGAAACTGTCGTCGACGAAGGTGCGGATGTCCTGACGCTCGTAGCTGGCGGTCAGGCGCTGCTGGATCTGCACGAACGGCGCCATGTCGGCCTGGACTTGCCAGCCATTGGCCACCGAGTTGCCGAGCAGGATATACAGCTCGCTCATCAGCGTGCACAGGCTCTGCACCTTGTGCGCCGTCAACTCGGTGACGTGCGCGCCACGGCGCGGCAGGATCGCGATCAGGTGGCGGCGCTCAAGGATCAGCAAGGCTTCGCGAACGGATCCGCGGCTGACATTGAGTGCCAGCGTGACCTTCTGCTCCTGGATGCGTTCTCCCGGCTTCATTTCGCCACGAATGATGCGTTCGGCGAGGTGGTGAGCGATTTGCTCGGCGAGGCTGTCCGGCGCCTTGAACGTCATGGTTGTCCTTCAAACTCTATCGATCTGCACAAGCGGCGCAGTGTAGCGCAAATGCACGGTCATGGCGGAGTGCCCACTCAGCGGTTTTTGGCACGAATCCCGCAAAAAGCAGGGGATCCAATGAGGGTCAATACTGAATAGACACGTTGCTGATCGACAAAACGCATTTTCCTGACCTTTAAGTCAGAAAACCATTGACCGAAAAGTCAGACCTGCTAAATTCGGTTCACGTCGGTTAACAACAATAATGAGTCTGCGAGGCCTTCCGTGATCCAGTTTTTACTTAACCAGGAACTCCGTAGCGAGCACGCCCTGGACCCGAATCTGACTGTGCTCAATTACCTGCGTGAACACGTCGGCAAATCCGGCACCAAAGAAGGTTGTGCCAGCGGTGACTGCGGCGCCTGCACCGTGGTGGTCGGCGAGTTGCAAACGGATGACGCTGGCCGCGAACACATTCGCTATCGCAGCCTCAACTCGTGCCTGACGTTCGTTTCGTCGCTACACGGCAAACAACTGATCAGCGTCGAAGACCTCAAGCACCAAGGCGAACTGCACAGCGTGCAGAAAGCCATGGTCGAGTGCCATGGCTCGCAGTGCGGTTTCTGCACTCCCGGTTTCGTCATGTCGCTGTTCGCCCTGCAAAAGAACAGCGATGCGCCGGATCATGCCAAAGCCCACGAAGCACTGGCCGGCAACCTCTGCCGCTGCACCGGCTATCGGCCGATCCTCGCCGCTGCCGAGCAATCGTGCTGTGGCAAGCAACCGGACCAGTTCGATGCCCGCGAAGCCGAGACCATCGCCCGCCTCAAAGCCATTGCCCCCACCGATATCGGCGAGCTCAACAGCGGCGACAAGCGCTGCCTGGTGCCGCTGACTGTGTCCGATCTGGCCGACCTCTACGACGCCTACCCGCAAGCCCGGCTGCTGGCTGGCGGCACCGATCTGGCGCTGGAAGTCACGCAGTTCCACCGCACCCTGCCGGTGATGATCTACGTCGGCAATGTCGCAGAAATGAAGCGCATCGAAACCTTCGACGACCGTATTGAAATCGGCGCCGCCGCTGCCCTCTCCGACTGCTACGAAACATTGAACGCCGAGTACCCGGACTTCGGCGAACTGCTGCACCGCTTCGCCTCTCTGCAAATCCGCAACCAAGGCACCCTAGGCGGCAACATCGGCAACGCCTCGCCCATCGGTGACTCACCGCCCCTGCTGATCGCCCTCGGTGCGCAAATCGTGCTGTGCAAGGGTGAAACCCGGCGCACGTTGAATCTTGAGGACTACTTCATCGATTACCGCGTCACGGCGCGTCAGGAAAGCGAGTTCATCGAGAAGATCATCGTCCCGCGTGCCAGCGCCGAGCAGCTGTTCCGCGCCTATAAAGTGTCGAAACGTCTGGACGACGACATCTCTGCCGTCTGCGCCGCGTTCAACCTGCGCGTCGAAAACGGCGTGATCACTGACGCACGCGTCGCCTTCGGCGGCATGGCGGCGATCCCGAAACGCGCCGCCCATTGCGAAGCCGTGTTGCTCGGCCAGCCGTTCAACAACGCCGTGGTCGAACGCGCCTGCGCCGCGCTGGCCGAGGACTTCACCCCGCTCTCGGATTTCCGCGCCAGCAAGGAATATCGCCTGCTCAGCGCGCAGAACCTGCTGCGCAAATACTTCATCGAACTGCAAACACCGCACATCGAGACTCGGGTGACCGCTTATGTCTAACCATCACGCCGTAGAGAAGACCCAAGCTGAATTGGCTGAACTGTTCGCCAAAGACCTGACCACCGGTGTCGGTCGTAGCGTGAAACACGACAGCGCCGCCAAGCACGTGTCCGGTGAAGCGCAGTACATTGATGATCGCCTGGAATTCCCCAACCAGTTGCACCTGTACGCACGCCTGTCGGACCGCGCCCACGCGAAGATCATCAGCATTGATACAAGTCCTTGCTATGCCTTCGAAGGCGTACGCATCGCCATCACCCACGAAGACGTCCCGGGCCTGAAAGACATTGGCCCGCTGATGCCGGGCGATCCGTTGTTGGCCATCGATGATGTGCAGTTCGTCGGTCAACCGGTGCTGGCCGTGGCGGCGAAAGATCTGGAAACCGCGCGCAAAGCGGCAATGGCCGCGATCATCGAATACGAAGATCTGGAGCCGGTGCTGGACGTGGTCGACGCCCTGCGCAAACGCCACTTCGTGCTCGACAGCCACACCCACCAGCGCGGCGATTCGGCCGGTGCTTTGGCGACAGCCGAACACCGCATTCAAGGCACGCTGCACATCGGCGGCCAGGAACACTTTTATCTGGAGACTCAGATCTCCTCGGTAATGCCGACCGAAGACGGCGGCATGATCGTCTACTGCTCCACGCAGAACCCCACCGAAGTACAAAAACTGGTCGCCGAAGTGCTCGACGTGTCGATGAACAAGATCGTCGTCGACATGCGTCGCATGGGCGGTGGTTTCGGTGGCAAGGAAACTCAGGCAGCAAGCCCCGCATGCCTGTGCGCGGTGGTCGCGCACCTCACCGGCCAGCCGACCAAGATGCGTCTGCCGCGAGTCGAAGACATGTTGATGACCGGCAAGCGTCACCCGTTCTACGTCGAGTACGACGTCGGCTTCGACAGCACCGGGCGCCTGCACGGGATCAACATGGATCTGGCCGGCAATTGCGGCTGCTCGCCGGACTTGTCCGCCTCGATCGTTGACCGGGCGATGTTCCACTCGGACAACTCCTACTACCTGGGCGACGCGACCATCAACGGTCACCGCTGCAAGACCAACACCGCGTCGAACACCGCGTACCGGGGTTTCGGCGGCCCGCAAGGCATGGTTGCCATCGAAGAAGTGATGGATGCGATTGCCCGTCACTTGAACCTCGATCCGCTGGCCGTGCGCAAGGCCAACTACTACGGCAAGACCGAGCGCAACGTCACGCACTACTACCAGACCGTCGAGCACAACATGCTCGAAGAAATGACCGCCGAACTGGAAGAAAGCAGCCAGTACGCCGAACGCCGCGAAGCGATCCGTCGCTACAACGCCAACAGCCCGATCCTGAAAAAAGGCCTGGCGCTGACCCCGGTGAAATTCGGTATTTCCTTCACCGCCAGCTTCCTGAACCAGGCCGGTGCGTTGATCCACATCTACACCGACGGCAGCATCCACCTGAACCACGGCGGCACGGAGATGGGTCAGGGTTTGAACACCAAAGTTGCGCAAGTCGTGGCCGAAGTATTCCAGGTCGAAATCGACCGCGTGCAGATCACTGCGACCAATACCGACAAGGTGCCGAACACCTCGCCGACTGCGGCCTCCAGCGGTGCCGACCTCAACGGTAAAGCCGCACAGAACGCCGCCGAGATCATCAAGCGACGCTTGATCGAATTCGCCGCGCGCCAATACAAGGTCAGCGAAGAAGACGTCGAATTCCACAACGGCCATGTGCGTGTTCGCGACCACATCCTGACCTTCGAAGCGCTGATCCAGCAGGCGTATTTCAATCAGGTCTCGCTGTCGAGCACCGGGTTCTACAAGACCCCGAAAATCTACTACGACCGCAGTCAGGCCCGTGGCCGTCCGTTCTACTACTTCGCCTTCGGCGCGGCGTGCTGCGAAGTGATCGTCGACACCTTGACCGGCGAGTACAAGATGCTGCGCACCGACATCCTCCACGACGTCGGCGCCTCGCTGAACCCGTCCATCGACATTGGTCAGGTGGAAGGCGGTTTCGTCCAGGGCATGGGCTGGCTGACCATGGAAGAACTGGTCTGGAACAACAAAGGCAAGCTGATGACCAACGGCCCGGCCAGCTACAAGATCCCGGCCGTGGCGGACATGCCGCTGGACCTGCGGGTAAAACTGGTGGAGAACCGTAAAAACCCGGAAGACACGGTGTTCCACTCCAAGGCTGTGGGCGAGCCGCCGTTCATGCTCGGGATTGCGGCGTGGTGCGCGATCAAGGATGCGGTGGCGAGCCTCGGCGACTACAAGCATCAACCGAAAGTCGATGCACCGGCGACCCCTGAGCGGGTGCTGTGGGGGTGTGAGCAGATGCGGCGGTTGAAAGCCGTGAAAGCGGTAGAAACAGAGACCGAGTTGGCTTCGCTCTAGACCGAGGCGCGCCATTCGCGAGCAAGCCCGCTCCCACAGGAAAATGCATTCCAAATGTGAGAGCGGGCTTGCTCGCGAAGACGACTGAACAGACAACACAGATGTCGAGGTGAATATGTACAACTGGATCGACGCCCTCGCCGACCTGCAGAACCAAGGTGAAGCCTGCGTTCTGGTGACGATCATCGAAGAACTCGGCTCGACGCCACGCAATGCCGGCTCGAAGATGGTGATCAGCGCGAACCAGAGCTTCGACACCATCGGTGGCGGGCATCTGGAATACAAAGCCATGCAGATCGCCCGCGACATGCTCGCCAGCGGCAAGCAAGACACACATCTGGAGCGCTTCAGCCTCGGCGCTAGCCTCGGCCAGTGCTGCGGCGGCGCCACCGTGTTGCTGTTCGAACCGATGGGCCAGGTGCAGGCGCAAATCGCCGTGTTCGGCGCCGGCCACGTTGGCCGTGCTTTGGTGCCGTTGCTCGCCAGCCTGCCGTGCCGGGTGCGCTGGATCGATTCGCGGGAGGCGGAGTTCCCCGAACAGATCCCCCACGGCGTGCGTAAAATCGTCGCCGAAGAGCCCGTGGATGAAATCGATGACCTGCCCGCCGGCAGCTACTGCATCGTCATGACCCACAACCATCAGCTTGATCTGGAGCTGACCGCCGCGATCCTCAAGCGCAATGACTTCACCTGGTTCGGCCTGATCGGCTCGAAGACCAAACGCGCCAAGTTCGAACACCGTTTGCGTGACCGCGGTTTCGACGCCAGCGTCGTGCAACGCATGCGCTGCCCGATGGGCATCAGCGAAGTCAAAGGCAAACTGCCTGTGGAAATCGCCATCTCCATCGCCGGCGAAATCATCGCCACCTATAACGCCAACTTCGGCCAGCACACCGCCAGCGCCGAACCGATTGCCAAACTGCTGCCCGTATCGCGCCGCACTCAGGCCGCCAAACTCAAAGCCTCAAATTGATTAGAGAACCCTCATGCCTCTGACTCGCAAAGCCTACCGCGCCGCCATCCTGCACAGCATTGCCGACCCCGCCGAAGTCGGGATCGAAGCCTCCTACGAATATTTCGAGGACGGCCTGCTGGTGGTCGATGGCGGCAAGATCAGCGCCCTCGGCCACGCCAGCGAACTGCTGCCGACCCTGCCGGCGGACATCGAGATCACCCAGTATCAGGACGCGCTGATCACTTCGGGCTTCATCGACACTCACATCCACCTGCCGCAAACCGGCATGGTCGGCGCCTACGGCGAGCAACTGCTCGACTGGCTCAACACTTACACCTTCCCGTGCGAAAGCCAATTCGGCGACAAGGGCCACGCCGACGATGTCGCCGACATTTTCATCAAAGAGTTGCTGCGCAACGGCACCACCACCGCGCTGGTGTTCGGCAGCGTGCATCCGCAGTCGGTGAACTCGTTCTTCGAGGCAGCCGAGAAGCTCGATCTGCGCATGATCGCCGGCAAGGTGATGATGGATCGCAATGCGCCGGATTACCTGACCGACACCGCCGAATCGAGCTACGTCGAAAGCAAGGCGCTGATCGAGCGCTGGCACGGCAAGGGCCGCTTGCACTACGCGGTCACCCCGCGTTTCGCTCCGACCAGTACCCCGGAACAGCTTGGACTGGCGGGGCAACTGCTGACCGAATACCCGGATTTGTACATGCAGACCCACATCAGCGAGAACCTCAAGGAAATCGAGTGGGTCAAGGAACTGTTCCCGGAGCGCAAGGGCTACCTGGACGTTTACGATCACTACAAACTGCTCGGCGAGCGCTCGGTATTCGCCCACGGCGTGCACCTGTGCGACGACGAATGCGCGCGTCTGGCGCAAACGGGCTCGGCGATCTCGTTCTGCCCGACCTCGAACCTCTTCCTCGGCAGCGGCTTGTTCAACCTGCCGATGGCCGAGAAGCACAAGCTGAACGTCGGCCTCGGTACTGACGTCGGCGGTGGCACCAGTTTCTCGCTGCTGCAAACCTTGAACGAAGCCTACAAAGTGATGCAACTGCAAGGTGCGCGTTTGAGTCCGTTCAAGTCGCTGTACCTGGCGACGCTGGGCGGCGCGCGGGCACTGCGCCTGGAAGACAAGATCGGCAACCTGAAACCGGGCAGCGATGCCGACTTCCTGGTGCTCGACTACAACGCCACGCCGCTGCTGAGCTATCGCTTGAAGCAGGCCAACAACATTGCCGAAACGTTGTTTGTGTTGATGACACTGGGCGATGACCGGACGGTGCAGCAGACGTATGCGGCGGGTGCTTTGGTGCATCAGCGCTAAGTCTTTCAGGCATAAAAAATCCCCCGGAGGTGCTCACCCCGGGGGATTTTTATTGCCTGTCAGTACGCCTTCGCGAGCAAGCCCGCTCCCACATTTGAAATGCATTCCCCTGTGGGAGCGAGCCTGCTCGCGAAGGGAGCGACTCGGTCTACTTTAGAGCTTGGCCGCAGGACGCCCCGGCTTCTTGGTCTGCAACAAATGCGAGAACACCGCATGCAGATCATCCGAAGCGCCTTCCTCATCGAGGTTGAGCTTGCTGTCGATGTGGTCCATGTGATGCATCATCAGGTCCACCGCCAGTTCACCGTTGCGCGCTTCGATGGCGTCGATCAGTTGGGTGTGTTCATCGTAAGAGCAATGCGAGCGGTTGCCGCTTTCATACTGGGCAATGATCAGCGAGGTCTGCGAGACCAGGCTGCGCTGAAAACTGATCAGCGGGGCGTTCTTTGCCGCTTCGGCGAGTTTCAAATGGAACTCACCCGAAAGACGAATACCGGCGCCGCGATCACCACGGGAGAAGCTGTCGCGCTCGTCATTGACCATCTGACGAAGTTCTGCGATCTGCTCGGCGGTGGCGTGTTGCACCGCCAGTTCAGTGATCGCACGCTCGACCAGACGCCGTGCCATGAACACCTGGCGGGCTTCTTCAACGCTCGGGCTGGCAACCACGGCGCCACGGTTGGGTCGCAACAGCACCACGCCTTCATGGGCCAGACGCGACAGCGCGCGGCGAATGATGGTGCGGCTGACCCCGAAGATCTCCCCCAGCGCTTCTTCGCTCAACTTGGTGCCGGGCGCCAGACGCTGTTCGAGGATGGCCTCGAAGATATGCGCATAGACAATATCGTCCTGGGTGCCGCTGCGGCCGGCTTTGCCTGCTCGCGGTTGTTTCTTGAGGGGTTGCAACTGTTCGTTCATGGGCACTCGAGTCGGGAGAACTGCGGCGAATAGACCGTGACTGTAATACGGCACAGTAGGTCGCTGGCAAGTATCGCGTAAAAAACAGCGCGATTGTACACAATGGATGGTGGCAGCACGACTGTATGGCTGTTTGTGACCTCGGCTGTATTGCAACGATCCGTTACGTTTGAGTTTAGGCTTGTTCGCAGAATCCGCAGCCAGAACACAACTCCCACAGGGGTTCAGGGTAATTGCGGACATCTTCATCTGTATAAGGAACACCGCCGTCATGAACGACGCCACCTACACCCGGCTGCGCCCTCTCGCCGATACTTCGCCATCGGCCATCGTCGCCGGTTTTATCGCGATGATGACCGGCTACACCAGTTCACTGGTGCTGATGTTCCAGGCCGGGCAAGCGGCGGGTTTGAGCAGCGGGCAGATTTCCTCGTGGATCTGGGCGATTTCGATCGGCATGGCGGTGTGCTCGATCGGTCTATCGCTGCGCTATCGCACGCCCATCACCATCGCCTGGTCGACGCCCGGTGCGGCGCTGCTGATCACCAGCCTTGGCGGTGTCACCTATGGCGAGGCCATTGGCGCCTACATCACCTGCGCGGTGCTGGTGACGATTTGCGGCCTGACCGGCAGCTTCGAACGCCTGGTGAAAAAGATCCCGGCGTCGCTGGCCGCGGCGTTGCTGGCGGGGATTTTGTTCAAAATCGGCAGCGAAATCTTCGTCGCCGCGCAACATCGCACCGGCTTGGTGCTGGGGATGTTCTTCACCTATCTAGTGGTCAAGCGCCTGTCGCCGCGTTACGCGGTGCTCGCCGCACTGCTGATTGGCACTGCGCTGTCGGGCTTTATGGGGCTGCTGGACTTCAGTGGCTTTCACTTGGAAGTGGCGACACCGGTATGGACCACGCCGCACTTCTCGCTGGCGGCGACCATCAGCATTGGCATTCCCTTGTTCGTCGTGGCGATGACCTCGCAGAACATGCCCGGCATCGCCGTACTGCGCGCCGACGGCTACACCGTCCCGGCCTCGCCGCTGATCACCACCACCGGCATCGCCTCGCTGCTGCTGGCGCCGTTCGGTTCCCACGGCATCAACCTCGCCGCCATCAGCGCGGCGATCTGCACCGGGCCACACGCCCATGAAGATCGCAACAAGCGCTACACCGCGGCGGTGTGGTGTGGGATTTTCTACGGGATTGCCGGGGTATTCGGCGCCACATTGGCGGCGTTGTTTGCGGCACTACCCAAAGAATTGGTGCTGTCTATTGCTGCGCTGGCACTGTTTGGCTCGATCATCAACGGGCTGAGCATCGCCATGAGCGAAGTGAAGGAACGTGAGGCGGCGCTGATCACCTTTATGGTGACGGCGTCGGGGCTAACGCTGTTTTCCATCGGTTCGGCGTTTTGGGGGATTGTGGCGGGGGTTGTGACACTGCTGGTTCTGAATTGGCGCAAAGCCTAAGCCCGGCCTTTTTGGCAGATAGAAAAACGGCGACCCGTAGGTCGCCGTTTTTCAGTATCACTTGGCCGTGTTGATCGGCTTTTCCGGATACCACACGTCCAGCAACGGGCTGATTTCAGCCTTGGTCAGCTCGGAACGGTTTTTCAACCAGGCTTCAACAGCAGCGCGCTGCTCTTCGTTGACCGAGCCACGCTTCTGCAGGCATACCAGACCGAAGTCGTCGCCGCCGACATAGCCCAGACCGTTGGCTTCCATGGCTTCTTTGATGAAGGCTTCGAGGAACGCGTCAATGGCTTCTTCGGACAAGTCTTCTTTGAAGTCCAGGTTCAGTTCGAAACCCAGCTCTTGAAATTCATCAACGCACAGTTTTTTGCGCAGACGCTGGGAACGGTTAGTCGCCATTGGAACAATCCTCTTAAGTAATAACGGCCGGCACTTTACCAGTTTAAAACGTCAATTGCCCGCCTCTGTGGACACAGCGGCCGACCGCCTGTAAAAAAATAACCTGTTGGCCGCCTCCAGCACGGCACAAGCGGCAACACCTTGGGGCATAATGCCGACACTTTCATGACCACTGAGGGCTTTTTCATCCATGTCCTCGCCTTTTTTCCCCTCGGCTGTAGGGTTTTATTTCATATGATCAAATCGTTGCGTCCTCTATTTCTCGCCGGCCTTCTTCTGCCATTGGCCCTGCCTGTTTCTGCTGCCACTATCAATACCGCCCTCACCCCCAACGTCGAAAAAGCGCTCAAGGCCAGCAAATTGCAGCCCAGCGCTTTGTCGTTGGTGATGGTGCCGCTCGACGGCCCGGGTACCCCGACCGTGTTCAATGCTGACGTATCGGTCAACCCGGCCTCGACCATGAAGCTGGTCACGACTTACGCGGCGCTGGAAATGCTCGGCCCCAACCACCAATGGAAAACCGAGTTCTACACCGACGGCGACCTGAGCGGCGGTATCCTCAATGGCAACCTGTACCTCAAGGGCGGTGGCGATCCCAAGCTGAACATGGAAAAACTCTGGCTGCTGATGCGCGACTTGCGCGCCAACGGCGTGACTCAGATCACCGGTGATCTGGTGCTGGACCGCAACTTCTTCGTGCAGCCACAACTGCCGGAATTCAATGATGACGGCAACGACCAGAACAAGCCGTTTCTGGTCAAGCCCGATTCGCTGCTGGTCAACCTAAAGGCCTTGCGCTTCGTGGCGCGCAATGACGGTGGCCGGGTGCTGATCTCGGTGGAACCGCCGATTGCCAGCATCCACATCGAAAACACCGTCAAAGCCCTCAATTCCAAGCAATGCACCGGCGGTGTGCGTTACAACCCGGTGCCGCAGGCCGATGGCAGCGTGACCGTGACCGTCGCCGGCCAATTGGGTGACGGTTGCAGCTCGCAGACTTACCTGTCGCTGCTCGACCACGCGACTTACACCGCAGGCGCCGTTCGGGCGATCTGGAAAGAGCTGGGTGGCAGCATTCAGGGCAAGAATCGTCTGGCGTCCACCCCGAGCAACGCCAAACTGCTGGCCCGCGCTTATTCGCCGGACCTGGCGGAAATCATCCGCGACATCAATAAATACAGTAACAACACCATGGCCCAGCAGTTGTTCCTGAGCCTGGGCCAGAAGTACCGCAACGACGCCGACGGTGACGATGCCAAGGCAGCCCAGCGCGTAGTGCGTCAGTGGCTGGCGAAGAAAGGCATCACCGCGCCGCATCTGGTCATGGAGAACGGCTCTGGTCTGTCCCGTGCCGAACGGGTCAGCGCCCGTGAAATGGCGAACATGCTGCAAGCGGCTTGGCACAGCCCGTACGCCGCCGAATACATCAGCTCGCTGCCAATCGCCGGTACCGACGGCACCATGCGTAAACGCCTGAAGACCACCGCCATGCGCGGCGAAGCCCACATCAAAACCGGCACTCTGAACACCGTACGGGCGATTGCAGGCTTCAGTCGCGACGTCAACGGCAACACGTGGGCGGTGGTGGCGATCCTCAATGACAAGGCGCCGTTTGGTGCGTCATCGGTGCTGGATCAGGTACTGCTGGATCTGTATCGCCAGCCGAAGACGGCGCAGGCGGCTTCCGTACTGTAAGCAGACCGCCTAACCCGTGGGAGCGGGCTTGCTCGCGAAGACGTCAGTTCAGTCAGAACGCTATTGGCTGACATTGCGCCTACGCGAGCAAGCCCGCGCCCGCAGGGGATTAGCGCCCACTGGTTTAATTCATCTGCCGCTCAACCCGATCCCGCCCGCCCTGCTTCGCCACGTAAACCCCTGAATCCGCGCGCAGCAATAGCGAATCTGCACCCTCTCCCGGTCGCCAACTGGCGATGCCGAAACTCGCGGTGACCACGCCAACCACATCCACCGGCGCACTGCGAAGGCCCTGCCACAACTTCACGGCCAACCTGTACGCGTGTTCGCCGTCGATGTCCGGACACAGCACCATGAACTCCTCACCACCCAACCGGCAAAACACATCTGTACGCCGCAACCGGTGGCCAATACGCTCGCACACGGCTTGCAGCACCCGATCGCCCACCGCGTGACCATACTGGTCGTTGATGCGCTTGAAATGATCGATGTCGAGCATGATCACCGACAGCTCCCCCCCACCCCGCTCAACCCGGGCCATTTCGGTGGTCAGTCGTTCCTGGAAGTAGCGACGGTTGTGAATGCCAGTCAAAGAATCAGTCACCGACAGTGCTCGCAGCTCCTCCTGCACTCGCTTGAGGTCGGAGATGTCTGAAATGTAGCCGTGCCACAGCACGCCTCCGCCCGGCAGCTCTTCGGGCGTCGCTTCACCGCGAACCCAGCGCAGGCCGCGCTCGGGTAACTGCACGCGGTACTCCTCGCGCCATGGGCTGAGGTTTTCAGCCGAAGCACGAATCGATTTGCGCACGCGGGTGATGTCCTGCGGGTGGATGCGAGAAAAGATCGCCTCGGCGTCGAGCAACAGCACGTCCGGCCCAAGTTCGTAGATTTCCCGGATGCCGTCGCTGGCATAGATCACGCTGAAACGCCCACCGAACTCCATTCTGAATTGATAGATGCCGCCCGGGACATGGGCACTGAGCTTCTTTAACAACACGTCCCGCGCCGCCAGAGCCTCGTGCACCCGCTTGCGTTCGGTGATGTCGATGCAGATCGCCAGATGCCCCACCCACAGGCCCTGCTCATCGAGAACCGGTGTTGCGAGCATGTTCACCGGCAAATGACTGCCATCGTGGCGCACCAGCGTCCATTCGCGCGCTTCGTGACCGCCCACTTCTCCCCCCTCGACCAACATCGCCTGACAGGTCGGAATGGTCTTGCCATAGCGCGCGCTCAACTCGGCAGAGCGCGCCGTCAACTCACGCGAAAGGTGCAGGTTTTCCAGGGTCATGTGGCCGACGACATCGGCGCTGCTGTAGCCCAGCATCTGTTCCGCGCCCGGGTTGAAGGTGTTGATCACGCCGCGCAAATCAGTGGCGATAATCGCTACTTGCGTGGCGGCATTCAGCACGCCACGCAACTGGCCGTGGGCGCCGCGCAGTTCCTGCTCGCGGGCATGCAGTTCCCGGGTGCGCTGCTCGACCAGGTGCAGGGCTCGCTGACGCTGACTGACCAGCACGTAGAGCAAGGCACTGAGCAAAAGACTGAGCATCGCCCCCAGTACCACCAGGCTGCTGATGGAGGAGTGATTGGCCTGCAGGAACACTTCGCTGGGCTGCATTTCAACCTGATAGTCGTGGTCAGCCAGACGCAACAGGCGGGTCGACGACAGATCGCTCGCCCCGGGTTTGTTCGCCGAATCGTACAACACCTCATGTTGCTCGGCAGTGGAGAGGTCGAGAATGCGCACCGTCAGGAAGTCATGGTTTTCTTCAGGCAACCCGTCCGCGAGCAACTGACGCATGCTGATCACCGCCATGACGTAGCCTTGCGGCAATCCGCCCGGCGCACCTGCGCGGTTGATCGGCGCCAGCAGCAATACTCCCCGCGCATAGGCCGGCTCGATGCTGACCAGATTCAACGGTTGCGAGACGGCCATATGGCCGGTGTGATCGGCGCGCTCCAGCGTTGCACGGCGCAGCGGCTGCGCCAGCAGGTCATAACCCAATGGGGTCGGCAAGCGACTCTGGGTCTGGGTGTAGAGCACCGGTACGTACTCGTCGCGATCCCCCGCCACTTGCAACTGGCCGTCAGCGCTCAGTTCGCGAAAGGTAAAAGTGCTCAAGCCCTCGTCACGAACCGCCTGCTCCAACGCAAGTCGCTGTGCACGCGGCACGCGAGGGGCATAGGAATAGGCTTGAGTGCGCAACAGCAGGGGTTTGGCATAACCATCGAACTCGGCGCGGGACACCGATTGGGAATTGACGAAGAAGCGACGCAAGCCGTCCAGGCGCTGTTCCTGATCCTGAAAGCGCTCTTCGATGCGGCTGTAGCGTTCATTGGCCAGCAGTTGAAAACGCTGATGCAATTGTTGCTGCAACTGATTGAGGGTCGCCCAGGCAAGCAGCCCCGTGAGAATCCCGCCGGCGAGCAATACCAGCATCGCGACCAGCCAGGCCGAGACGTCTTCGCTGATGAAACCCAGAATCTTCGGGCGCACGGGGTGCAACGACATAAGGGCCACTCACTACGCCACTATTGCGGGAAAACGCCATTGGTCATGAGTGAGTTATAGCTATTAGCCACTAATTTGGCTAGCACTGAGAGAATCCAAGAGCCTTTAAAAATCAAGGCTCTGTGGATCCAATCTTTCCAAGCGTCAACGAGCCGTGATTTTCCAGGCGCGGTGGATTTTGGTGTTGCGGGCGAAATCCGGATCAAGGGTCTGCGCGCTGATTTCCTCGACCGCGTAACGCTCGGTCAAATTCTCCTCCAACTCGAACTTGCGGAAGTTGTTGGAGAAGTACAGCACGCCGCCCGGCGCCAGGCGAGCCATGGCCAGATCGATCAACTGCACCTGATCACGCTGCACGTCGAAAATCCCTTCCATGCGCTTGGAGTTGGAGAAGGTCGGTGGATCGATAAAGATCAGGTCGTACTCGTCCCGACAGCTCTCCAGCCACGCCATCACATCGCCCTGCTCCAGACGGTTCTTGTCCGAGTAGCCGTTCAGCGACAGGTTACGACGCGCCCAATCGAGGTAAGTCTTCGACAGGTCGACGCTGGTGGTGCTGCGCGCACCGCCCTTGGCCGCGTGGACGCTGGCCGTCGCGGTGTAGCAGAACAGATTGAGGAAGCGCTTGCCGGCGGCCTCTTTCTGAATGCGCATGCGGATCGGCCGGTGATCGAGGAACAGGCCGGTGTCGAGGTAGTCGGTGAGGTTGACCAGCAACTTCACGCCGCCCTCGCTGACTTCGTTGAACTTGCCCTGTGCGCTCTGGCGCTCGTACTGCTTGGTGCCGCTCTGGCGTTCGCGGCGCTTGACCACCACGCGGTTCTTGTCGACGTTCAGTGCCTGCGGAATCGCCGCCAGGGCATCGAACATGCGGGCCGAGGCCTTTTCCGGGTCGATGGACTTCGGCGCCGCGTATTCCTGGACATGCACCCAATCGTGGTACAGGTCGATGGCCATCGAATACTCAGGCATGTCGGCATCGTAGACGCGGTAGCAATCAATACCTTCGCGCTTGACCCACTTGCTCATGGCCTTGAGGTTTTTTTGCAGACGGTTGGCAAACATCTGCCCGCCTTCGCTCAAGCGCGGCTGCTCGATCACTGGCGCCGGGGCTGGCGTTGGTTTGATCGGATTGCCGTTTTTGTTGAATTTGCGCTCTTGCGGCTCGTCCGGGGTTTGATCGTAAGCCGCTTGCTCACGCTCGGCCTGACGCTGTTCCGGTGTGCGACGCTCACCGGTGACAAACTGATCCGGCAGCACTTTGATCAACAGCAACTTGCACGGCAACGCACCGTTCCAGAACGAATACTGCTTGTGACTGCGAATGCCCATGCGCTTGCCCAGATCCGGCGCGCCGGTGAACACCGCCGCTTCCCAGTTCAGGCAGGCCTGACGCAGACGCTCGCCGAGGTTCTGATAGAGGTAAAGCAGGCTGGCTTCGTCACCCAGACGCTCGCCATACGGCGGGTTGCAGATCACCAGACCTTTCTGGTTCTGATCCGGACGCGGCTCGAACGTCGCGACTTCGCCCTGGTAGATCTTGATCCACTCGCTTAAACCCGCACGTTCAACGTTGTTGCGGCCCGGTTGAATCAGGCGCGGGTCCGCTTCGTAACCGCGAATCCACAGCGGCGGCTTGGCCAGACCGGCAGCGGCACGCTGGGAAGCTTCTTCGTGGAGTTTCTTCCACAGCGCCGGCACATGACCAAGCCACGCGGTGAAGCCCCACTGCTCACGACGTAGGTTCGGCGCCATATCGGCGGCGATCATGCCGGCTTCGACGAGGAACGTACCAACACCGCACATAGGGTCAGCCAGCGCGCCGCCTTCAGCCGCAATGCGCGGCCAACCGGAACGGATCAGAATCGCCGCCGCGAGGTTTTCCTTCAACGGCGCCGCGCCCTGCTGCAAGCGATAGCCGCGCTGGTGCAGGCTGTGGCCGGAAAGGTCGAGGGACAGAATGGCTTCGCCGCGATCCAGACGCAGGTGAATGCGCAGATCCGGGTTCAGCTTGTCGATGCTCGGGCGATCGCCCTGCGGGGTACGCAGTTTGTCGACAATGGCGTCTTTGACTTTCAAGGCGCCGAAGTGGGTGTTGTCGATACCCGAGCCGTGTCCACTGAATTCAACGGCCAGGGTGCCGTCGCTGAGCATGTGGTCCTGCCACTCAACGTCGAGCACGCCGTGGTACAGGTCTTCAGCGTCTTTCATCGGAAAACGCTTGAGCACCAGCAGCACACGGTTGGCCAGACGCGACCAAAGGCACAGGCGATAAGCGGTTTCCATGGTCGCCATGCCACGCACGGCGGACGTGTGCTCGCGGGCTTCTTCAAGGCCAAGCCCGACGGCTTCCTCGATGAGCAGGCCTTCAAGGCCTTTGGGGCAAGTGAGGAAGAGTTCGAAACAATCGGACATGGTTTTTCCAGAGCCTTTGGCTAGTGAATCGGCAACGCATTGCCGATCCGGTTTTCAATCAGGCGCTTTTCTAAAAGAACGCCCGCGTGGCACGAAGGTGTGCCATTCCATCCCCGCTGCTCGGGTTAAAAGAGCTTAGATGCAAGGACAGATAAAAACGTGGTGAAACAAATTGCCGTAAAACGACCCTTCGTCGAATAGTACCTGACGCTAAACGTGGGTCATTCTCACTAAAGAATTAAACCCATCATCCAGCGCGGAGCCGATCATACCGGGGTTTGCTTAAAGAACGCGCATGAAACCCGTCGTTACTTATGGCATTAGCACTATTTTTGTTACGTGCTTATGACAAAACGATCATTCCATCGGTGTGACTCATTGGTTAGAACTGAGCACAGGTTGACGTTGAAACGGCGTCAACACCTTGGCTCGCCACGCCGGCAGCGAGCCGCCAACGGCAGGAGTTTTCTGCCAGACCTCGGTTGAGGTCAACGCGTCAAGAACAGTCAACAAGTGAGGGAAACACCCTATGAGAAGACTTAAGCGTGATCCGTTGGAAAGAGCATTTTTGCGCGGATATCAATATGGCGTTGGTGGAAAATCCCGTGA
>NZ_JBIUWM010000010.1:115006-116632 GCF_044743445.1 Pseudomonas sp. NPDC087615
CGGTACGTCAAGCCTGGATCAACGGCTGGCGAGAAGGACGCGGCGACAACTGGGACGGTATGACCGGCACTGCGGGAATCCACAGACTCAACGAACTTCACGCCGTCGGCTGACACAGGGCATTTACTCCGACACGACAATCTGAATGTTTAACGCATTAACCACGCACGTCCTTCCCGGACGGCGGGCTGCGGCCCAGGGGCTCCTTCGAGGAGCCCTTTTTTATCCCTGAATGATCATTTTTTGTGCTGGATCACACAACCTGCGGGATCAGCGCAGGGCAGCGATGGCGTCGACCGATTCACGAATCAACGCCGGGCCTTTATAAATGAAGCCAGAATAAATCTGCACCAGGCTCGCACCGGCCGTGATCTTCTCAGCCGCATGTTTGCCTTGCGTGATACCGCCAGCGGCAATGATCGGCAAACGACCCGCCAACTCAGCCGCCAGCACCTTCACCGTGTGCGTGCTCTTGTCACGCACCGGCGCGCCGGACAGACCGCCCGCCTCGTCACCATGCTCCATGCCTTCAACACCGACACGGCTCAGGGTGGTGTTGGTCGCGATCACCGCGTCCATCCCGGTTTCGATCAACGCTTGAGCGACCTGCGCCGTTTCTTCGTCAGTCATGTCCGGAGCGATCTTGATCGCCAGCGGCACATGTTTGCCGTGACGCAACGCCAGTTCGGCGCGGCGCGTGGCCAGGTCGGCCAGCAACTGTTTGAGCGAATCACCGAACTGCAAACTGCGCAGACCCGGAGTGTTCGGCGAGCTGACGTTGACCGTGATGTAGCTGGCGTGGGCGTAGACCTTGTCCAGGCAGATCAGATAATCGTCCACGGCACGCTCGACCGGGGTGTCGAAATTCTTGCCGATGTTGATGCCCAGCACGCCTTTGTATTTGGCCGCTGCGACGCGCGCCAGCAGATTATCGACACCGAGGTTGTTGAACCCCATGCGGTTGATGATCGCCTCAGCTTCCGGCAGGCGGAAAATCCGCGGTTTCGGGTTGCCCGGCTGCGGACGCGGGGTCACGGTGCCGATTTCGACAAAACCAAAACCCAGTTGCGCGAAGCCGTCGATGGCCGCGCCGTTCTTGTCCAGACCGGCCGCCAGCCCCACCGGGTTCGGGAACTCCAGCCCCATGACCGTCACCGGCATCTTCGCCGGCGCCTTGCACAGCAAGCCATTGAGGCCCAAACGCCCACCTGCGCCGATCAGATCCAGCGACAGATCGTGGGAGGTTTCCGGGGAAAGTTTGAACAACAGCTGACGGGCCAGGGAATACATGGGCGGCGATGACTCGGGCGGCGAAAAGAGGCCGCGATTATAGCCGTGCATCGACCTGCGGCGCGAGGCGCACACGCAAATCGCAGGCAAAGAAAAGCCCGGCCTAAGCCGGGCTTTTCTCAGAGCGGCAGCTAATTACTTAGCTTGAGCTTCAACCTGCGCTTCTACGCGACGGTTTACAGCGCGGCCAGCTTCAGTTTTGTTGTCAGCAACTGGGCGGGATTCGCCGTAGCCAACAGACTGAACGCGGGACGATTCAACACCGTACTGGTTGGTCGGAAGTTGCGTCAGGGCGTGTGCCGGTCGCTGGGTCAGGTGCTGGTTGGCTGGGTGAGG